>JAGQUM010000016.1 GCA_020438485.1 Thermoleophilia bacterium
ACTGGGGCAGGCCGCCCGGTACGCGCGCACCGCGCCGGTCGACGCGGACGCGACGCACGCGTGGGCCGAGGTGCGGCGCTTGCGTCGCGACGCCCACCCGCGGGTGGCCCGCGGGCGCAGGATCAGGGCGTTCCTGGGGGCCCGGCCCCGCCCGCCGCGCCGCGCCACGGCGCCGCCGGCGCGCCGGGACCGAGGGGGGCGGGGCCCCCGTGCCCGCACGTGACCAGGCGGATGTCGGGGGTCACGATCTCGTCCAGGCGCGCGGCGGCGTCGTCGCGGTACCACGCCTCCAGGGCGGGGGTGTCGTCGTACCACTCGGCGGGCGCCATCAGCAGCGGGCCGCCCGGCTCGTGCACCACGATCTCGCCGATCACCACGGCGGCGTGGGCGGGTACGGCGAACGCGAACTCGGGCACGGGTGCGCGCAGGCTGCGCGCCACGACGCCGGCGACGGGTTCGCCCCCGTCGCTCAGCAACTCGTAGGGGCGGGGGCCGCCGCGCGCGTCGGCGGTGGGCATCCACACGATCCCGTCGTAGCGCTCGGCCAGCTCGGCCGACGACCGGGAGTGCCACGCGCACGTCACGAGGGCGGCGAACGGCAGGCCGCGGCGCTCCACGTCGCGGTCGAGCGCGCGGAGAAAACGGTCCCGGTCGGCGTCGCCGGCGGGCACCTGGGCGTCGATCACGACCGTGGCCCCCGGCGCCTCCACGTACGCGGATGTCACGACCCGGTCCCAGTTGTCGCCCTCCTCCCACGCCGGGTGCGCACAGCTCCACCACCAGAATCCGTCGGCGATGCGCCCGACGTCGAGGTCGCTCACCTCGCTCCCCCCCGGGCCGCGGCCCGTGCCGCTACCCTTGGACGATGGGTGACACCGACGCGTACGACGCGTACACCAACGGGTGCGCGCTGCTGCAAAGCCGGGAGTACCACCAGGCCGTCGTGGCCCTGCGCCGCGCCCGGGCGCTGGAGCCCGACAAGGCGTCGATCCGTGAGGCCCTGGGGCGTGCGTACGCCGGCATGCGCGACTTTCCGCACGCCCGCGAGGAGTTCCAGGCCGCCGTCGACCTGCACCCCACGGACGGCTACGCGCACTTCGGCCTCGCCCGCTGCCTGGACCGGCTGGACGAGCCGGTGCTGGCCCGGCGTCACCACCGCCTGGCCAAGCTGTTCGGCACCGGCATCTCCTAGCCCGCCGGGGGTGGAGGCGGGCCGGACAGGCTCACGTCCGGCGGGATGTCGAAGCCCGTGCGGACCGTGACCTCGTACACCTCGTCGCAGTAGACGAGCGCGAGGCCCAGCAGCTCGTCCAGCAGATCCTCGCCGACGTCGGCCCACGGGACGCGCGCCACCATGTAGACGTCGCCCAGCTCGTCCAGGGCGAACGCCCACCGGAACATCTCCAGGTTCTTGGCCAGCAGCCGCCCGTACACGGCCTCGTGGTTGCGGTCGGGGGCCCGCATGAAGAACGCGGTCAGGCGCAGCGTGCGCTCGCGCCCGTCAAGGCCCACCGTCAGCGTGCCGCGGGCCTGCGACGGCAGGCGCACGCCCCACGCGCGGGGGCCCAGGCGGTCGTAATCGGCCCCCAGGGCCCCGAGCGCCGCGTCGACGCGGCGCTCGAGGTCGCTCACGCGGCGGCCCCGATCCGCACGGCGTCCCCCACGGCCACGCGGCCCGGCGTGCGCACCATGGCGCCGACGCCCAGCAGGTTGCCCCGCTCGCGCGCCACGGTGCGTAGCACGTCCATGTCGCGGTCAATGCCGCCCGGCTGGGGGCGCGCGACGATGACGCAACGGTCGATGCGCTTGACGACGTCCAGCTCGGCGCCGCCGGCGGCCAGCGTGCGCCCCACGAAGTCCGCCTCGGCGTCGGGCGCGGGACCCTCGACGATGACGTTGGCGCGGAAGCGGCGGCGGTCCCACCCGCCCAGGGACGCGCGGCCGATCACCGACACCTGCGTGCGGCTGGAGTCGTGGAACGAGCCCCGGGGGCCGTCCCACCGCACCCATTCCGACGCGTCCTCGGCCTCCGGGTCGGTGGCGATCTCGTAGCGGCCCGCGACCGCGGGGTGGGCGCGCACGAGCTCCACGCGGCGTCCCAGCCAGTCCGACAGGTCGTCGTCGCGCGTCGTGCGTGTGCCGTCAGGCAACGTCACGTCCACGTCGTCGCCGTCGAGGCGCGCGGACGCGAACAGCAGATCCGGCGAGCGGCGGGCCGTCAGCGTCAGGCCGGTGCCGAGGTCTCGCAGCGCGAACGCCCGGTCCCCGGCGAGCCCGAGCGGGCCGACCTCGGCCGCGTCCAGCCGCTCGCCCTGCATGGACTTAACGGGGTACCGCCACAGCTCGGCGATGGTCGCAACGTCCGTCACGGGCGCCATGCTACGCCGCGTGCGGGTGGTCATCCAGCGCGTCCAGCGGGCTCGGGTGTGCGTCGGCGGGGCGATCGTCGGCGCCATCGGCGCGGGCCTGGTGGCCCTCGTGGGCGTCGGCCACGCCGACGACGAGGCCGCGGCCGCTGCCCTGGCCGAGAAGGCCGTGGCGCTGCGCATCTTCCCGGACGGCGAGCGCCCGTTCCACCTGTCGCTGGCGGACGTCGGCGGCGCCCTGCTGGTGGTCAGCCAGTTCACGCTGATGGGCGATACGCGGCGGGGGCGGCGGCCGTCCTGGGCCGACGCGGCCCGGCCCGAGCACGCCCGCCCGCTGGTCGACGCGTTCGCCGACCGCGCCCGCGCGCTCGGCGTCGCGGTGGCGACCGGCGAGTTCGGGGCGCACATGGACGTGGAGCTCGTCAACGACGGCCCCGTCACGCTCGTCCTGGAGGCGTGAATGGGCCCGAGCGTGGGGTGATCCCGGGGGCACCCCACGCCCGCGTGCGTCCCGCCGCCGGGTCAGCGGCACCGGGGCCGTCAGGGCCGCCAGGGGCCTCGGGGGGTGCCGTCCCCACGCGGCCGCGCAACCCGTCGTCGCCCGTGAACGAGCGTGCACGCGAAAAGCGCCCGGAACTGCGTGGACTCTGTGCCCGCGTGGCCGTGTGACACGCGCCCGGCCGGGGTGGCGACTAGGATCGATTCATGTTCGAGGTACGCATCCACGGGCGCGGCGGTCAGGGCGTGGTGACCGCCGCGGCCCTGCTGTCGGCGGCCGCGTTCGAGGAGGGGCGCCACTCGCAGGCGTTCCCCAGCTTCGGCTCGGAGCGCACCGGCGCTCCGGTGGTGGCGTTCTGCCGCATCGCCGACGCGCCCATCCGGGTGCGCGAGCCCGTGATGACGCCGGACGCGCTCGTCGTGCAGGACGCCACCCTGGTTCATCAGGTGGATCTCTTCGCCGGCCTCAAGGGCGACGGCTACGTGCTCATCAACTCGGCGCGCACGCTGGAGGAACTGGGGCTGGAGGACCTGCTGGCGGGGCGGCCCCCGGGCCGCGTCGTCACGCTGCCGGCCACCGAGCTGGCCCGCGAGCACGTCGGGCGCCCCGTCCCCAACGCCGTGCTGCTGGGCGGGCTCGCCGCGCTCACGGGGCTGGTGCACCTCGGCTCGGTCGCCGGCGCCATCCGCAACCAGTTCCCGGGTCCCCTGGGCGTGGGCAACGTCGCGGCGGCCACGGCCGCGTACGAGCTGATCGGGGAAGCCCCCAGGGAGGTCGCGAATGCCCGTGCAGATTGAGGGTTCCCAGGCTGTCGCGCGTGCCGTGGCCGCCTGCCGGCCCGGCGTGATCTGCGCGTACCCCATCTCGCCGCAGACCCACATCGTCGAGGGCCTGTCGGCGCTCGTGAAGTCCGGCGAGCTGCCGGGCTGCGAGTTCGTGAACGTGGAGTCGGAGTTCGCGGCGATGTCGACGGCCATCGGCGCGTCGGCCGTCGGGGCGCGGGCGTACACGGCCACTGCAAGCCAGGGACTGCTGTTCATGGTCGAGGCCGTCTATAACGCGTCGGGGCTGGGCCTGCCCATCGTCATGACGGTGGCCAACCGCGCCATCGGCGCGCCCATCAACATCTGGAACGACCACAGCGACACGATGTCGCAGCGCGACTCGGGCTGGCTGCAGCTGTACGCCGAGACCAACCAGGAGGCCGCTGACCTGCACGTGCAGGCGTTCCGCATCGCCGAGCAGATCTCGCTGCCGGTGATGGTGTGCATGGATGGCTTCATCCTCACGCACGCCATGGAGGTGGTGGAGGTCCCGACGCCGGAGCAGGTCGCGCGGTTCCTGCCGCCGTTCCACCCGCGGCAGGTGGTCGACCCCGACGACCCCGTGTCGATCGGCGCGATGGTGGGCCCCGAGGCGTTCACGGAGGTGCGGTACCTGGCGCACCACCGCCAGATGGAGGCCCTGGAGGTCATCCCGCGTGTCGCCGACGAGTTCCGCGAGGTGTTCGGGCGTGACTCGGGTGGCCTGGTGCGGCCCTACCGCTGCGACGACGCCGAGACCGTCGTCATCGCCCTCGGCTCGGTGCTGGGCACCCTCAAGGACGTGGTCGACGAGCGTCGCGCGCGCGGCGAGCGCATCGGCGTGCTGGGCATCACCAGCTTCCGTCCGTTCCCGCGCGACCAGGTGCGCGACGTGCTGTGGAACGCGTCGAGGTTCATCTCGCTGGAGAAGGCGTTCTCGGTGGGCATCGGCGGCATCGTGTCGTCGCAGGTGCGGGCGTCGCTCATCGGCCACCCCATCACGAACTCCACGGTGGTGGCCGGCCTGGGCGGGCGCCCCATCACGAAGGCGTCGCTGCACGCCATGCTCGACCGCTCGGCCCGCGACGAGCTGGAGTACCTGGAGTTCCTGGACCTCGACCGCGCGCTGGTGCAGCGCGAGATCGCCCGCACGCGGGTCGGCACGCGGTCCGGCCCGGCCGCCGAGAACATGCTGCGCGACCTGGGCGCCGTCCGGTCGACGCCGCACTGAGGCAGGGGAGACGACGATGGCCGACGAGCAGACGACGCTGCCCCCCGACGACCCGGTGCGCTTCTACCAGGTCGGCAGCTTCGCGGTGGGCAACCGGCTGCAGCCGCTCGACTTGCGCACCGTGCAGGCCGCGCAGGACCGCCCCAACGCGCTGACGTGCGGGCACCGCGCGTGCCAGGGCTGCGGCGAGGCGCTGGGCGCGCGCTATGCGCTCGACGCCGCCGTGCGGGCCACCGACGGGCGCCTGGTGTCCGTGAACGCCACGGGATGCCTCGAGGTGTTCTCCACGCCGTTCCCGGAGACGTCGTGGCGCATCGCGTGGCTGCACTCGCTCTTCGGCAACGCCCCCGCCGTCGCGACGGGCATGGCGGCCGGGTTGCGGGCGCTGGGCAAGTCGGACGTCCGCGTCGTGGCCCAGGGCGGCGACGGCGGCACCGTCGACATCGGCTTCGGGTGCCTGTCGGGCATGTTCGAGCGCAACGACGACGTGCTCTACATCTGCTACGACAACGAGGCGTACATGAACACCGGCGTGCAGCGCTCGGGCGCCACGCCGCCCGCCGCGCGCACGCAGACCACGCAGGCCGTCGGGCCCGAGCCGGGCAACGTGTTCGGCCAGGGCAAGGACGTGCCGCGCATCGCGATGGCGCACGAGATCCCGTACGTCGCCACGGCGACGGTGGCCGACCTGCACGACCTCGAGGGCAAGGTCAACACGGCCATGGGCATCCGCGGCGCCCGGTACCTGCACATCCTGGTGCCGTGCCCGCTGGGCTGGGGATCGGCGTCGAAGGACACCATCGCCGTGGCCCGCGCCGCCACGCAGTGCGGCCTCTTCCCGGTGTTCGAGGCCCGCGACGGCGAGGTGGTGGCGTCCACCCCGATCCGCCGCCTCACTCCCGTGGACGACTACCTGCGGATGCAGAAGCGGTTCGCGCACCTGTTCGCGCCCGCCCGCCGTGACGACGTCATCGACCGCCTGCAGGCGATGGCCGACCGCAACATCCGCCGTTACGGCCTGCTGGAGGAGGCGGCACGATGAACGAGAAGCCCTTCGCGATCACGCTGAACGTTGGCTCGAGCCTGGCCAACCACACCGGCAGCTGGCGCACCGAGCGCCCGCTGTACGTCGACCGGCTGCCGCCGTGCAACCGCGCGTGCCCCGCCGGCGAGAACATCCAGGGCTGGCTCTACAAGGCCGAGGAGGGCGACTACGAGGGCGCGTGGCGCGTGATCATGGCCGACAACCCGTTGCCCGCCATCATGGGCCGGGTTTGCTACCACCCCTGCCAGACCGACTGCAACAGGGCCCAGATCGATGAGGCCGTCGGCATCAACGCCGTCGAGCGGTTCCTGGGCGACCTGGCGATCCGCGAGGGCTGGCGCGTCACGGTGGACGCCGAGCCCACCGGTAGGCGCGTCCTGATCGTCGGCGCGGGCCCGTCCGGCCTGGCGGCCGCGTACCACCTGCGCGTGCTCGGCCACGAGGTCACGGTTCGCGACGCCGAGCCGATGCCGGGCGGGATGATGCGTTACGGCATCCCCGCGTACCGCCTGCCGCGCGACATCATGGACGCCGAGATCGCCCGCATCGCCGACATGGGGGTGCGCTTCGAACAGAACGCCCGCGTGGAGGACCTCGAGGCCGCACTGGCCGACGGGTTCGACGCCGTGTTCCTTGCGGTCGGCGCCCACGTGGGGCGCCGCGCGTACGTGCCGGCGGGCGAGGCGGCCCGCATCGTCGACGCCGTCGGCCTGCTGCACGACGTGGAGATGGCAGGCGAGACGCACGGGGAGCCGCCCCGGCTGGGCCGGCGGGTCGTGGTCTACGGCGGCGGTAACACGGCCCTCGACGCCGCCCGCACGGTCAAGCGCCTCGGCGCGGACGAGGCCATCATCGTCTACCGCCGCACCCGCGACCGCATGCCCGCGCACGACTCCGAGGTGCGGGAGGCCGAGGAGGAGGGCATCCGCTTGCGCTGGCTGTCGACGATCGCGAACTTCGACGACGGCGTCATGCGCATCGAGAGGATGGAACTCGACGAGACCGGGTTCCCGCAGCCCACGGGCGAGTTCGAGGACCTCGAGGGCGACGCGCTGGTGCTGGCCCTGGGCCAGGACGCCGACCTGCGCCTGGTGGAGGGCGTCGCGGGAATCGCCGTCGAGAAGGGCGTCGTGCAGGTGGACGACGGAATGATGACCGGTAGGGCGGGGGTCTTCGCGGGCGGCGACATGGTGCCGGCCGACCGCACGGTCACGGTCGCCATCGGGCACGGCAAGCGCGCCGCGCGCCACATCGACGCGTACCTGCGCGCCACCCCGTACGTGGAGCCGCCCAAGCACGAGCTGGCGGGCTTCGACAAGCTCAACACGTGGTACTACGCGGACGCCCCGCACCAGGTGCGTGAGACGATCGAGGCGGCTCGGCGCACCGAGACGTTCGACGAGGTCGTGCACGGGCTGGACGAGGAGAGCGCCCAGTTCGAGGCCCGGCGGTGCATGTCGTGCGGCAACTGCTTCGGCTGCGACAACTGCTTCGGTGTGTGCCCCGACAATGCCGTCATCAAGCTCGGCGGCGGCAAGTACGAGTTCAACTACGACTTCTGCAAGGGCTGCGGAATGTGCGTCGAGGAGTGCCCCTGCGGGTCCATCAAGATGGTCCCCGAGGAATAGCCCGCGCGCGTCACCGGGTCCGGGGCGCCTCGCGTCCGCCCTGCCGGCGGGTGCCAGGAGTCACCGTGGATCGACGGCGGCCCCGTCGCGGTGATAGGGTGACGAACGCCGCGGGCGACCGCGGCCGAGGTGCAGGAACGGACGCGGTGGGCCTCGGCCCACTTTTTTTTGCCCGCGCGACGGCTCACAGGACACGGGAGGGGGTGGGATGGCGACGACGCAGCACGCGAAGCTCGAGCGCGAGGTGGAGGCCTGCCTGGCCGCCGCCCTGCCCGACGTGGACCTGCGTGAGTTCATGCTGGTCGGCTCCGGCGGCGAGACCATGATCCGCATCACCGTGGACCACCCCGACGGCGTCGACCACGACCTGTGCGAGCGCGTCACGAAGGCCATGTGGGCCGAGGGGCTGGGCGACGACCACGGCATCGAGGTGTGGTCACCCGGCCCGGAACCCCCGCTGCGCGTCCGCCGTCACTACGACGCGGCGCGCGGCCACCGGGTGCGCCTCAAGATCGCGTCCGAGGGTGGCGGCAAGGCCCGCGACCGCGTGGGCGTGCTCAGCGACGTGGGTGACGACGGCGTGACGCTGGTCACCGCCGACGGCGCGCGGCAGGTCCCGTTCGAGCAGATCCGGCGGGCGTACGACCTGGAGCCCGAGGGCCCGGGGGAGTGACCGTGAAGACGCGGACGGTGTGTGACGTACGGCCCACGGGGCCACGGGTAAGGAGCGAAGCGTGAACCGGGAGATCATCGAGGCCATCAAGGCGATCGAGCGCGAGAAGGGGATCGACTCAGAGACCCTGCTGATCGCGCTCGAGGACGCGCTGCTCGCGGCGTACAAGAAGACGCCGGGCGCGGCGACGCACGCGCGCGTGGAGATCGACCGCGAGACGGGCGACATGCAGGTGTTCCACCTACTGGTCGACGAGGACGCCGAGCTGCGCACGCTGCCGCAGGAGGAACCGGTCATCCCCGAGGGCGTCGACCCCGAGGACTTCGAGGCCCCCGAGCCCGAGATCGACTGGGACGCGTACGAGGACGAGGAGATCGAGGCGATCGACGTCTCGCGCGACAACTTCGGCCGCATCGCCGCCCAGACGGCCAAGCAGGTGATCTTCCAGCGCATCCGCGAGGCGGAGCGCGAGATGATGTTCGAGGAGTACGTCGACCGCGTCGGCGACGTCGTCACCGGCATCGTCCAGCAAAGCGACCACCGGTACACCCTGGTCGACCTGGGCCGGGTCGAGGCGCTGCTGCCCGAGAGCGAGCAGGTGCACGGCGAGCGCTACGACCACGGCTCGCGCGTCAAGGCCGTCATCACCGACGTGCGCAGCTCCGCCAAGGGCCCGCAGGTCATCGTCAGCCGCCGCAGCGACCAGCTCGTGAAGGAGCTGTTCAAGCTCGAGGTCCCCGAGATGGCCGACGGCCTCGTGGAGATCCAGAACGTGGCGCGCGAGCCCGGTTGGCGGTCGAAGATCGCCGTGATCTCGCACGTCCAGGGTGTGGACCCGGTGGGCGCCTGCGTGGGCCCCCGCGGCTCGCGCGTGCGCATGGTGGTCAGCGAACTGCGCGGCGAGAAGATCGACATCATCCCGTTCAACGACGAGCCGGCGCGCTACATCGCCAAGGCCCTGTCGCCCGCACGGGTGCGCGAGGTCATCGTCGACGACGAGAACCGCCAGGCCACCGTGATCGTGCCGGACGACCAGCTGTCGCTGGCGATCGGCCGCGAGGGCATGAACGCCCGCCTGGCCGCCCGCCTCACGGGCTGGCGTATCGACATCAAGAGCGAAACGACGTACTCGCACGAGGGCACGGGAGACGACGAGGAGGTCTCGGGGGGCCGCTGCCAGGCGTTCCTGCGCAACGGACGCCGGTGCCCCAACCAGGCCGTCGCCGGCACCCGCTTCTGCGCGCTTCCCGAGCACTCCAAGCTGGCGGCGATGGAGGCCGACCTGGGCCGCCAGCTGACGAACGCCGAGGCCGTCGAGGCCGGTGCGGTGGGCGTGGTGGAGGCCGCCGGCGACGACGCGGCACCCGAGGCGGAGGCGGCGGAGGGCGCCCAGGCCGGGCACGCGTCGGACGAGCCCGTGGGCGTCGAGGCGCTGCCCGCGCCGGGCGAGCCCGAGGCCGACCCGGAGGCCGTGATGACCGAGGAGGGGGCCCCGGTCCCCGCCGACGGCGGGGAGGGCTGACGCGACGAGACGCGGCACCCACACGCCCACGCGCATGTGCTGCGCGTGCCGGCGGCGCGGCCCCAAGCCGGAACTGGCACGATTCGTGGCGGTGCCGGACGGGGGGCGGGCACGGCTGGTGCGCGACGACGAATCCCGGCTGCCCGGGCGCGGTGCGTACGTCTGCCGTACGGTTGAATGCTTTGAAACAGCGGTGGAGCGAAGGGCGTTCGCGCGCGCAACGCGCGCGCAGGGTGGGCTGATCATCGACGCGGTGTTGGCGGACACCGTGCGGCAGGGAACAGGCGAAAGGACGTGATGGGGAAGAAGAGGGTGTACGAGATCGCGAAGGACGAGGGGCTTCCGAGCGCCAACGTCCTTCACCGACTCCAGCGTGGCGGCATGGGTGTCAAGACGGCGTCCTCGACCGTGGACGTCGACTGGGCCCTGCACCTGCTGAGCCCCAACCGCTACCCGCGCCCCGCGGGCGAGATGCCCGTGGTGGAGGAGACCCCCAAGCGCTCCCGCAAGAAGGCCGAACCGGAGCCCGAGGTGGTCGAGGACGCCCCGCCCGCGCCGACGCGTCCGCGCCCCATGCGCCCGCGTCCGCGACGCCGCACGCCGGAGGCCGCGCCCCAGCCGGTCGCCGAGGCCACCCCGGCGCCGGCGCCCGAGGCCCCCGCCACCCCGGTGGTCGAGTCCGCCC
>JAGQUM010000067.1 GCA_020438485.1 Thermoleophilia bacterium
TTCCCGCGCATGGTCCGCGACCTGGCCAACAACCTCGGTAAGCAGCTCGAGCTGGTCATCACGGGCGAGGACACGGAGCTCGACCGCACGGTCATCGACGAGCTGGGTGACCCGCTCGTGCACATGCTGCGCAACGCCGTCGACCATGGCCTGGAGATGCCCGACGAGCGCGCCGCTGCCGGCAAGGACCCCGTGGGGACCGTGCGCCTGAGCGCCCGCCACGAGGGCAACAGCGTCGTGATCGAGGTGTCCGAGGACGGCCGCGGCATCGACCCCGTGCGCCTGCGCGACCTGGTGGTCGAGAAGGGCCTGATGAGCCGCGCCGACGTCGACCAGCTGTCCGACCAGGAGGCGGTCGAGCTCATCTTCCTGCCCGGCCTGTCCACGGCGAAGGTGGCCACGGACATCAGCGGCCGCGGCGTCGGAATGGACGCGGTGCGGGCCAAGATCAACGGCCTCAACGGCACCGTCGAGATCCGTTCCGAACTGGGCAAGGGCAGCACGTTCACCATCCGCCTGCCCCTGACGCTCGCCATCATCCAGGCCCTGCTGGTGACGGCGGCCGGCGACACGTACGCGCTGCCGCTGGAGGCCATCGAGGAGACGGTCGTCATCGAGCGCGCGGAGACGCGTCCGGTGGACGGCGTCCCCTGCATGGTGCTGCGCGACAACATCGTGCCGCTCCTGTCGCTGCGCGACCGCCTGCGCATCGCCGGCGGCGACGCCGAGGAGGAGCACCTGTCGGTGGTCGTCGTGCGCAGCGGCTCCACCCGCATCGGCGTCGTGGTCGACGCCCTGCTGGGCCAGCAGGACATCGTGATCAAGCACCTGCCCGAGTACCTGGGAGAGGTGGTCGCCGTGGCCGGCGCAACCATCCTCGGCGACGGCTCCGTCGCCCTGATCGTCGACGTCGGCGCGCTGGGACAGCGCGGAAGGGTTGCGGCATGAGCGAGATGAACGAAGCGAACGACCAGACGGCCGCCACCGCGGCGATCAGCCTCGACGCGCTCGACGCGATCCAGCTGGACGCGCTGCGCGAGGTGGGCAACATCGGCGCCGGCACGGCGGCCGCGTCGCTGTCGGCGATGACCGGCGAGCGTGTGGCCATGGGCGTCCCGTCCGTGAAGATCATCCCGATCGAGCGCGTGCCCGACCAGGTCGGCGGCGACGAGGCCCTGGTGGTCGCCGTGTACCTGCAGGTCATCGGCGACGCGCCCGGCCACATCGTGTTCATCCTCCAGGCCGACATGGCCCGGGAGCTGTGCGACACGCTGATGGGCGGCATGGACCCCGGCGAGCCGGGCCCCACGGGCTTCAGCGAGATGCAGATCTCGGCGCTGCAGGAGATCGGCAACATCATGACGGGCTCGTACCTGCGCGCCCTGGCCGACCTGACCCGCCTGCACCTGGAGCCCATGCCCCCGGCGCTCGGCATCGACATGGCCGCGGCCCTCATCTCGAGCGTCGTCGCCGAGGTGGCCCGCACGGTCGACCTCGCGCTGATCATCGAGACCCAGTTCGAGGACGAGGAGACCCCCTCGATCGGCTACTTCGCGTTCATCCCGGAGCCCGACTCCCTCGGTGTGGTGCTGAAGGGCCTCGGTCTGATCGCATGACCACCGACCTGGCCAACGACAAGCGCACCCTGGCCGACTCGCTGAAGGTCGGCCTGGGGCAGCTCACCGCGACGAGCGACCCTGCCGACGTGCTGGTCGCCCTCGGCCTGGGCTCGTGCATCGGCCTCATCATGGCCGACCCGGTCGCGCGCGTCGCCGGCATGGCGCACGTGATGCTGCCCGAATCGGGTATCCACAAGGGCCCCATCCAGGAGGGCAAGTACGCCGACACGGCCGTTCCGGCCCTGCTGGCCGCCGTCACCCGCCTGGGGGCCGACCGCAACCGCCTGATCATCAAGATGGCGGGCGGATCGCAGATGTTCGCCAGTGGGTCCGGCGCGGGCGTGCTCAACATCGGCACGCGTAACGCCATCGCCGTGCGCGACGCGCTCGGCAAGGCCGGACTGAAGCTGACGGCCGCCCAGACCGGCGGCAGCGTCGGCCGCACACTGCAGATCGTGAACCGCACGAGCGTCGTGACGGTGCGCGCCGTCGGCGGCGCCCCCCAGGAGATCTAGGCCCCCGGCGCATCGGACGCGCCCGCGGGCGCCGTCCGCGTCACGTGTCCCGGACAACGCCGGGACCCCGGACCGGAGCCCCGTTCGGTACCCCCGAAAGCCCGTCATTGACGGGCTTTCGTGCTTCCGGCCTCCCAACGCTCAACTTTCCGCCGGGACGCGCCGATGAGGCCATGACCCCGCCGGAAGGCGGGCGTCGCGAACGCGCCTCGGATGGGCGCCTCGCCGCAGGACGCCACGGACGGCCGTCTTCTTACAAGGGAACGCACCGTCCGCCGTGTCTGAGGATCGCACAGAGAAGGCCACACCGAAGCGCCGCGAGGAAGCGCGCAACCGGGGTCAGGTGGCGCGCTCGCAGGAGATCAACACCGGGTTCAGCCTGCTGGGCCTGTTCGTGCTGCTCTCCGCGTTCGGCGCCTCAACCTACGAGGCGCTCGCCGCGCTGATGGTGGAGTCGTTCACGAAGGCCGGCCCGGAGACCACGATCAACGCCAACACCGCGTGGGCGCTGATGATGGACCTCATGTTCACGGGCCTGCGGATCCTCGCCCCGTACCTGCTGGGCGCCATGGTCATCGGCGTGGTCGCGTCCGTCGTCCAGGTCCGCCCGCGCCTGCTGGCCTCCGGCCTGAAGCCCAACTTCCAGGCCCTGTCGCCGAAGAGCGGCATCAAGCGCATCTTCTCGCTGCGCTCGCTGGTGAACCTGGTGAAGGACCTGGTGAAGATCGCGATCGTCGGCACCGTCACGTGGATCGTGCTGCGGGGCCAGGCCGAGTCGCTCGCGATGCTGATGGGCGCCGACCCGCGCACCACGCTGGGCGTGGTCGGCGGGCTCATCCTGAAGCTCGGCTACTTCGTCGCCGCCGCCTACCTCGTGATGGCGGCGGCCGACTTCGGCTACCAGCGCTGGCAGCACGAGAAGGACATGCGCATGACGAAGGAAGAGGTCAAGCGCGAGATGAAGGAGCAGGACGTCAGCCCCGAGGTCAAGGGGCAGATGAAGCGCCGCCAGCGCGAGATGGCCACGCGCCGCATGATGGACGCCGTCCCCGGCGCCGACGTGGTCATCACGAACCCGACCCACTACGCCGTCGCGCTCAAGTACGCCCGCGACCTTCCCGCCCCCCAGGTCGTCGCGAAGGGCGCCGACAACGTGGCGCTGCGCATCCGCGGCATCGCGACCGAGAACGGGGTGTCGATCGTCGAGGACCCGCCCCTCGCCCGCAGCCTGTTCGCGGCGGCCGAGGTGGGGCAGTACATCCCCGCCGAGGCGTTCGCCGCCGTCGCCGAGATCCTCGCCGCCGTCTACCGGGCGGGTAACCGCACGCCCGCGGTGGCCGCCTGATGAGCACCGCCGTCTCCGCGTCCCCCGCCCCGTCGGGCGGAATCATGAGCCGCATCGGCCAGTACGGCGACGTGATGGTCGCCGCGCTGATCGTCGGGATCGTCGTGATGATGATCATCCCGATGCCGACGATGCTGCTCGACATCCTGCTCACGGCGAACATCTCGATGGCGCTCGCCGTGACGCTCGCCACGATCTACACCACCGAGCCGCTGCAGTTCTCCATCTTCCCCAGCCTGCTGCTGATGGCCACGCTGTTCCGCCTGGCGCTCAACATCTCCAGCACCCGGCTGATCCTGCTGCACGGCCACGCGGGCGAGGTCATCAGCGCGTTCGGGCACTTCGTCGTCGGCGGCAACATCGTCGTCGGCCTCATCGTGTTCACGATCCTCATCGTGATCCAGTTCGTGGTGATCACGAACGGCGCCGGCCGCGTCGCCGAGGTGGCCGCCCGGTTCACCCTCGACGCCATGCCCGGCAAGCAGATGGCCATCGACGCCGACCTCAACGCCGGCGTGATCACCGACGAGGAGGCCCGCGCCCGCCGCCAGGCCGTCTCGAAGGAGGCCGACTTCTACGGCGCGATGGACGGCGCGTCCAAGTTCGTCAAGGGCGACGCGATCGCCGCCGTGCTGATCGTCGCGATCAACCTGATCGGCGGAATGGCCGTGGGCGTCCTGCAGCTGGGCATGCCCATGGGCGAGGCCATCCAGCACTTCTCGCTGCTGACCGTCGGCGAGGGCCTGGTCAACCAGATCCCCGCGCTGCTGATCTCCACGGCCACCGGCATCATCGTCACCCGCGCGGCCGGCGAGTCGGACATGGGCCGGGACCTCACGTCCCAGCTCACCGCCCAGCCGCGTGCGCTGATGCTCACCGGCGGCGTCGTGTGCGCGATGGGCTTCGTCCCCGGCCTGCCGACCCTGCCGTTCCTCATGATCGGCGGCGGCGTGGGCGTGGGCGGCTACATGCTGGGCAACCGCCGGGCCGCGGCCACCGTCGCCGCCGAGCTGGAGGAGCAGAACCAGATCGCCGCCCGCCCGTCCGAGCCCGAGGACGTCGCCCAGCTGCTGCCACTTGACACGCTCGAGCTGGAGATCGGCTACGGCCTCATCCCCCTGGTGGACAAGGAGGAGGGCGGCGACCTGCTGGGCCGCGTCGCCATGGTGCGTCGCCAGACGGCCACGGAGCTAGGCCTGTCGCTGGCCCCCATCCGTATCCGCGACAACATCCAGCTGAGCTCGCACGAGTACGCCATCAAGATCAAGGGCGTCGAGGTGGCGCGCTGGGCGCTGATGCCCGGCCAGATCCTGGCCATGAACCCCGGCACGGCCGACACCCACCTCGAGGGCATGCACACCAACGAGCCCGCGTTCGGCCTGCCGGCCGTGTGGATCGGCGAGGCCCAGCGCGAGCAGGCCGAGATCGCCGGCTACACCGTGGTCGACCCCACGTCGCTGCTGGTCACGCACCTGTCCGAGGTCATCCGCCACCACGCCGATGAGCTGCTGGGCCGCCAGGACACGCGCGGCCTGCTGGACGCGGTCAAGGAGCGCAATCCCACCGCCGTCGACGAGCTCGTGCCCGACCTGATGAGCGTCGGCGAGGTGCAGCGCGTGCTGCAGCACCTACTGGCCGAAGGCGTCTCGATCCGCGACCTGGTCACGGTGCTGGAGACGCTCGGCGACAAGGCCAAGCTCACGAAGGACGTCGCCGTGCTGGCCGAGTACTGCCGCCAGGCGCTGGCCCGCGTCATCTGCGGGCGGTACGTGGACGAGGCGGGCACGCTGCGCGCCATCACCATCGACCCCGAGATCGACCGCGAGATCGCGGAGTCGATCGCCCGCACCGAGGACGGCGCGGTGGTGTCGATGGACCCCGCCCGCGCCTCGGACATCATCGAGGCCATCGGCCAGCAGTGCGACGCGGCGCAAGCCATCGGCGCGCCGCCCGTCGTGCTCGCCTCCGGCGCGACCCGCCGCCACATCAAGGCGCTGACGGTTCACGCCATCCCCAATCTCACCGTACTGTCGTACCACGAGATCCTGCCCACGGTGCGTGTCGAGCCCGTCGGCATGGTCCGCCTCTAGTCAAGGAGCACAGGTAAGCGATGAACACCAAGCAGTTCGTTGGCGCGTCGATCGATGAGGTGCTCCGCGACATCCGGGCCGAGCTCGGCGATGAGGCAGTGATCCTGCACACCCGCAAGGTCGTCAAGGGAGGCCTGGGCGGGTTCTTCGGCCGCGAGATGATCGAGGTGACGGCGGCCGATCGCCTCGACGACACGCAGCCGGCCCCCGGCCCGGTGCTGGACGTGATGGATGACGGCGAGGCCCCCGGCCCCGCCTTCTCCACCCAGCTGTCCGACCGCCTGACGCCGCCGTCCCCCGACGTCGCCCCGCCGGCGGCGTCGGCCGCCAGCGCGTATGCCCGCGCGGCGGCGCCCGGCGACGATGCGGCGCCCGCGTTCGGCGATCCCACCGCCCGCCCGTTCCCGTCGGCCAACCGCGAGCGCACCCGCGCCATCATCGAGGCCGCCCGCTCGGCCATGAACGCCGCCGACGCGGCGCCGGTCGCCCCCGAGCGCCCCATCCCCGCGCCGCCGGCCTTCATC
>JAGQUM010000004.1 GCA_020438485.1 Thermoleophilia bacterium
GCGTCCTCAGAGGACGCGACACACCTCGACATGCAGGCCGGCCACGTCGGCCTGCTCGCCGGTTCCGGGGCGCGCGACGCGCTGTGGCCGGTGCTGACCGAATGGCTCGCGGAGCGTTCCTCGTGAGCCGCCACCCGTCCATCGACCCCGACGCAAGGACCCGCTGATGCCCACTCCCGCCCAGCCGCCCCGCGGCTTCTCCCTCCCACCCCTCATGCCCGACGCCCGGGCCATCGAGACCTGGCAGACGATGATCGACTCCTGGACCAAGTCATGGGCCCGGTCGATGAGCGCCGTCCTGTCGGTGCCCGGGGCCCCCGGGGGTGCGGGCGCCCGCTCGGCAAAGGCCGCGCCGGCCGCGAAGGCCGCACCCGCCGCCAAGGCCGCCGAGGCGCCGAAGGCCGCGCCGGCCCCGCCACCCTTCCCGAAGTACCCGCCCGGCAAGACCGTGGCCGACATGAAGGTGGGCGACAGCGCCAGCATCACGCGCACGTTCACGCAGGAGGAGGTCGAGGCGTTCGCCCGGCTGTCGGGTGACGACAACCCGGCCCACGTGGACGCCGAGTGGGCGGCCGCGTCGCCGTTCAAGGCCAGGGTCGTGCACGGCATCCTGACCAGCGGGCTCGTGAGCGCCGTACTGGGCACGAAACTGCCCGGCCCCGGCGCCATCTACATGTCGCAGTCCCTGCGGTGGACCGCTCCGGTCTACCCCGGCGACGAGTTGACCGCCACGGCCACGGTGAAGGAGATCGTCGCCGACAAGGGCCGCGTCGTGATGGAAACGGTGGTGTCGAAGGGCGACACGCCGGTCCTGGTGGGCGAGGCCCTCGTGATGCCTCGCCGCGGCGAGGCGCCGAAGGACATCCCGGCCAAGGCCCCGGCCGCGAAGGCCGAACCCGCCAAGGCCGAACCCCAGGCGAAGGCCCCGGCCGCGAAGCCCGCCGAGTCCAAGGCGCCCGCGGCGAAGGCGCCGGCCGCGAAGCCCGCAACCGCGGCCCCGGCCGGCTCGTCGACGACGGCAACTCCCGCGAAGCCCGCCGCCAAGAAGCCCGCCACCACGCGCCGCACGGCGTCGAAGACCACCGCCACCAAGAGCACCGCGGCGAAGACCACCCCGCCCAGGAGCACCGCGGCCAAGGCCGCCGCCAAGCCCGCCGCCGCGAAGGACACGGCGACCGACACGAAGGGAGCCTCGTCATGATCCAGCGCGTCGCGGTGATCGGCGCCGGCATCATGGGCAGCGAGATCGCCCAGGCCTGCGCGGCCGGGGGCAAGGACGTGGTGTTGTTCGACACGATTCCCGCGGCCCTCGAGAAGGGCACCGCCCACGTGGGCAAGATCTGCGAGCGCCGCGTGGCGCGCGGGCGGATGACCCAGGAGGAGGCGGACGCCATCGTGGCCCGCGTGCGCCCCACCGGCGCCGACGAGGACTTGGCGAACGTCGAGCTGGCCATCGAGGCGGTCCCCGAGATCATGGACATCAAGAAGTCCGTGTTCGACCGGCTCGAGAAGAACCTCCCGGCCGGCGCCGTCATGGCGTCCAACACGTCCGGCCTGTCCATCAGCGAGATGGCGGCGGTCACGAGCCGGCCCGGCAGCGTCGTGGGCCTGCACTTCTTCAACCCCGCAAGCGTGATGAAGCTGGTGGAGGTCGTGAAGGGGAAGACCACCGACTCCGCCACGGTTGAGGCGATGGTCGAGTTCGCGTCGTCGCTGGGCAAGAACCCCGTGCGCGTCCAGGAATGCGCGGGCTTCCTCGTGAACCGCGCGCTGGTGCGCGCCATGGTCGAGGCCTACAGGGCCGCGCGCGAGAGCGGCGCGGACCCAGCCGCGGTCGACGCGGCAGTGGTCGCCGGCGGCCCGTCCCCCATGGGCCCGTTCGCCCTGGGCGACATGATCGGCCTCGACACCATGAGCCACCTCCAGAAGGACCTGCGGGCGGCGTACGACGAGCGCTACGACGACGGCGGAGCACTGGCCGAGCAGGTCGACGCGGGCCGTCTGGGAGCCAAGACCGGCGCGGGGTTCTACGAGGGTCCCGCTCCCAAGGGCGAGCCCGACGATGCCGGTCGCCGGGTCGCTGACCGGTACTACCAGAGCATGCTGGATGAGGTGCGTCGTTCGATCGACGAGGGGATCGCGGCCGAGAAGGACGTCGATCCCGCCATCTGCGACGGGTGTGGCTGGAGCGAGGGACCCCTCGCCTGGGCCGCGTCCCGGCGCACCACCTCCGCGGGGTAACGGCTTCGCGGACGAAAGGGAGGCGTCATGATGACGGAGTTCTCTGGACAGGTCGCCCTCGTCACCGGTGGAGTCCGGGGCATGGGCCGTGCCATCGCCGACGCGCTGCTTGAACGCGGCGCCAGGGTGGCGGTGGGGTACTCGCGCAGCTGGACGGCCGCGGAGGCGTTCGCGGCCGAGCACGGCGCGAGAGGCGTCAGCGTCCACCAGGGGCGCATCGGCGACGCCGACGACTGCGAGCGGGTGGTGAACGAGGTGATCGATCGCCACGGGCGCCTGGACATCCTGGTCAACGGCGCCGGCCTGACGGTCGGCCCCGAGGTGGTGCCGGGGTCCGAGGCGTGGACGCGCGCGGTCGACACCAACATCGCCGGCGCGTTCGCCATGGCCAACGCGGCGCTGCCGCACATGCTCAACCAGAGGCACGGACGCATCATCGGCATCAGCCCCGCGGGTCCGTACGATCCGCAACTCAGCGACGCCGCGAGCGCCGTCCAGTTCCGGCTCACCGTCGATCTGGCCGAGCGCGTGGCGGGTCATGGCGTCACCGTCAACTGCATCACGCCGGGCGAGCCGTGGCCCCTGCTGCCACCGGGCGGCGAGAACGGTGACCCGCCCGACCCCGCACGGATCGCGCGTGCCGCGGAGGTGACCCGCCTCGCCATGCTGCTCGCCTCGCCTCACGCCGGGGAGATCAACGGGCAGGTCTACTCGCTCGACGGCGGGCTCAACCTGTGCGTGCGCCGGTCCCAGTCCATGACGTTCACGAAACGGAGCACCGCATGACACCGAACGACCCCACGCGCCCGGCGGGTGCCGACGGCGGTGACCGGGATCCCAGCGACCTGCTGGACCCGATGGGATTCGGCGAGGCATGGATGCGCACCGCCACCGCGGCAATGCAGAACCCGGCCGGAATGATGGAGGCGGGGTTGCGCTTCTGGGAGGGCATGGCCGAGGCCTCCACGGCCGCGATCACGCGGATGACCAGCGAGGAGCGGCCCGCCGGCCCCATCGCCCCGGGGCGGCGCGATCGGCGCTTCACGGACCCCGCGTGGCAGGAGAACCCGGCCCTGTTCGCCCTGATGCAGGCGTACCTGCTGTCGGGTCGCCTGGTACAGGACGTCCTCGCCGAGGCGCCCGTCGACGATGTCACGGACGCCCGCATGGGCTTCCTCGCCGACGTCATGATGGACGCGATCGCCCCCACCAACTCGCTGCTCACGAACCCCGTGGCCGCACGTAAGGCCGCCGACACGGGCGGGGCCAGCGTGGTGGCGGGCATCCGCAACTTCCTGCACGACCTCGAACACAACAACGGCCTGCCGCGCCAGGTGCCCGAGAACGCGTTCACGGTCGGCAAGGAGTTGGCCTGCACGCCCGGCAAGGTGGTGTACCGCAACCATCTGATGGAGCTCATCCAGTACACGCCGACGACCGACACCGTGTACGAGATCCCGCTGCTGCTGAGCCCGCCGTGGATCAACAAGTACTACATCATGGATCTCGCGCCCGGGCGCAGCTTCGTCGAGTGGGCGGTCAGCCACGGTCACACCGTGTTCGTGATCAGCTACCGCAATCCCCGCGCCGAGGACCGTGACGTGCGGCTGGACGACTACCTACTGCACGGCCCCATCGACGCCATGGACGTGGTGCGCGACATCACCGGGCAGGAGAAGGTCAACATCGTCGGTCTGTGCCTCGGAGGCACGCTCACGACCGCGCTGATGGCCTATCTGGCGGCCAAGAAGGCCGACCGGATCAACTGCGCCACATTGCTCAATACGCTGGTCGACTTCAGCAAGCCGGGCCGGCTGGGGGCGTTCACCGACAAGGCGTCGGTCGAGCGGCTCGAGCGCCGCATGAACGAGCGCGGCTACCTGGACGCGTCAGAGATGATGGGCGTGTTCACGTTCATGCGCTCCAACGACCTCGTGTGGACGTACGTCGTCAACAGCTGGCTGATGGGCGAGGAGCCCCACGCGTTCGACATCCTGAGCTGGAACTCTGACGGCACCCGCATGCCCGCCAACATGCACGGCTTCTACCTGCGCTCGTGCTACCTCAACAACGAGCTCAGCCGGGGCGACATGGAGCTGGCGGGTCAGCGCCTCGACCTGGCCGACGTCACGCAGGACGTCTACATCCTGGCGGCCCAGGAGGACCACATCGCGCTGTGGGACGGCAGCTACATCACCACGCAGGTGCTGCCCAACGCGGACGTCGAGTTCGTTCTGAGCTCGTCGGGCCACATCGCCGGGATCGTCAACCCGCCCACCCCGAAGGCGTGGTACCGCACGGGTTCGGCCCATCCCGCCGACGCCCAGGCGTGGTTCGACGCGTCCGAGCAGCACGCCGGCACGTGGTGGGAGCACTGGGTCGACTGGATGTCCACCCGGTCCGGTGGGCGCGTGGCGCCGCCGCCGATGGGCGGACCGCTCCATCCCCCCATCGGGGACGCCCCGGGGACGTACGTGCTGGAGAAGTAGGCGCGCTCACGAAAGTACGCACTCGCGCTTGACAGAGTACGCGGGTGCGTACTATAGTGAACACGTCACCGAGAGAACCCCCTCACCAGGAGCCGCCACGTGTCCGCGAAGAACAACACCCTCGAGTACGCCGTCGCCGCGCAGGAGCGCACCCTCGACGCCCTCCGCCAGAGCCAGGCCGCCGCGATCGAGTCGGTCGAGAACTGGGCCAAGGCCGTCGACAACGCCGTCCCGGACCGCCCGGCCGTGCCCGTGCTGTCCAACCTCCCCACGGCCCAGGAGCTCGTGAAGAACAGCTTCGACTTCGCCGAGCAGGTGCTCAGCTCGCAGCGCTCGTTCGCCGAGGACCTCCTCAAGGCGACGACCGGCCTCGTCAAGACCACCCCGGTCGAGACTCCCTCCGCCAAGTAGGGCCCCGACCTTGGCGCAGGACCCATGGAGCGGCCAGGTGGAGGCACTTGGCCGCTTCATCCACTCCCAGCGCAAGCTCGCCAACCTGTCGTTGCGCGAGCTTGCCGCGTTGAGCGACCTGTCCAACGCGTACCTCAGCCAGCTCGAGCGCGGGCTGCACCAGCCGTCCGTGCGGGTGGTGTCGCAGATCGCCCGGGCGCTGGGGGTCCCGCCGGAGACCATGCTCTCGCAGGCGGGCCTGATGGACGACGCGGGCCGGGGGCCGGCCGCCGCCGCGCCGCCCGATCCCGTGAGCGCCGCGGACGCCATCCGCGACGACCCCGGCCTCACGGACGCACAGCGCGAGGCGTTGCTGGCCGTACTGCGTAGCTTCGAGCGCTAGGCTGCCGCCCGGCGGGGCTCAGCCGAAGGCCTCCTTCACGGCCTGCATGCTGGTGTCGGGCATCTCGGCCCGGTCCCCGGCGGCGCGCGCCGCCTGGTCCTCGTCGCGCACCTCGGGCGCCACCACCGCCGGGTCGATGTGGAGCACGGCGTAGCCGGCCACGGCGCCGGCGCCGAAGCCCGGCGCGAACACCCGCGAGCGCTCGGTCAGCACGCCGTCGGCGACGGCGTCGTAGATCGCGATGGGGATGCTGGCCGCCGAGACGTTGCCGACCCGGTCGATGTCGAAGTACAGGCGCTCGGCGTCCATCCCGGCCTCGACGGCCAGGTCGGTCACCATGGTCCGGTTGGCCTGGTGCGGCACGATCAGGTCGATGTTGCCCAGCAGCGAGCCCGACCCCCCGGGCGTCGGCAGCTGCTGCAGCTCGCCCATCATCTGGGCCAGGTAGCGCGCCACCAGCGCCTTCACCTCGGGTCCCCACACGGTGATGTCGTTGTCGAACTCGGCGTTGGGCCAGATGATGGAGTTCACCTGGCTGGTCGGGCCGCTGGCGTAGCACTGCAGGAACTCCACGTCGCCCGCCTCCCCCTCGGGGGCCGGCGCCAGCACCATGGCGGCGGCGCCGTCGGCGAAGATCATCCGCGACGGGCGCACGTTGCCGATCTTGTCCGAGAACTTCTCGCCACACACCAGCAGCACGGGCGCGCGCGTGTGCTGCATCGTCCGCACGGCGTCCGTGATGCCGTACGGGAACCCGGCGCAGGCCGCCACCATGTCGAACGAGCCCACGGTCTGGAAGATGCCGAGCTCGCCCGAGAGCCACGTGGACACCGACGGGATCAGCCGCGTGCTGGTGCACGAGCAGAAGATGACGTTCGCGATCTCCGAGGCGTCGCGCCCCGACGTCTCCAGCGCTGCCCGGGAGGCGCGCAGCGCCATCTCCTCCAGGGAGTGCTCGGTGTAGATCCGCGATTCGATCCCGGTCTTCTCGCTGATCTCGTCGGCGGTCATGGGCGACCACGAGTACGCCGCGTTCCGGATGAGGTCGTCGTTGTGGCACAGGTGCTCGCCCTTGTAGACGGCCAGCGCCTCGATCCTCACCTGCACGTCGCACTCGGCGGTGACGTCCTGCGGAGGGATCGGCCGGGCGGGGGCCACGGCCTCCTTGGCGCGGGTGAAATGCCGCAGGTCCGGCATGCCCTGCCGGGTGCCCGTGCGGCACCGCTGGATGAACTCGCGCACCTCGCGCGACAGCGGCACCAGCAGCACGACGAAGTCGTCGTCGCGGATCTGGTCCGCGCGCGCCAGGCGCACCGTGTCGCGGTCCCACGGGTACTGGTTGTGCTGCACCATCGCCATGCGCATCAGCGCCTCGAGCTCCGGACGCTCCTCCGAGCAGTTCAGGATCTGCTGCTCGGTGAACATCGGGAAGTCGGCGTTGTAGTCCGGCAGGCAGTAGGTCAGCAGATCGCCGCTGTCGATGAACTCGGCCACCGTGTGCTTGATGGCGGACAGCTCCGACGCGTGGTGGAGCTTGTACCGGTACACGTGGAAGAGCAGGTCGTGGATGCGCTGCTCGGCGTCCGCGTCCCAGGCGGGGGGCAGCTCCTCGTACGCCCGGCCCACGGCGGCCACCTTCTCCTCGCCGTCCTGCCACGGCACCAGGTTGGGCAGGAACACGTCGTCCCGGTGCCGCGGCACATCGCGCCACCGCGTGGGCCGCTTCTCGTACATCGTCAGCACGTACCGGTTGGCCCAGAACAGGTTGAGGGCCACGTCGCGCAGCAGGTCGTAGCGCGTCGCGTACGCGCCGGCGTTGACCTTCTCGAGGATGTCGGTGCCGGTCGGCGCCTTGGCCTCGAAGTCCCGCTTCACCACCGAGGCCAGCTGCTCCTCGCTCTCCATGCAGCTGAAGTCCAGCTCGGGATGGAAATTGCTCGGGAACACCATGCGGCCGTGCTGGTTGATGGCGAAAGGCTTGGTCACGGTGGCTCCCGCGGTGGCTCTCGACGGCGCGTGCAGCCCGCACGGTACTTCCCGGCGACCGCACTGGATAGTGGCAATTGCCACCAAGGTGCGGCGTGCCGCGTAGCGGGCCGCCCCGAGGCGGTCTACCTTCACTGGCGATGCGGATGAGACTTGCCATCGTCAATCGCGGGGAACCCGCCCGACGGCTGATCCGGGCGGCGCGCGAGCTCAACCGCGAGCGCGGGTGGGAGATCTCCACGATCGCGTTCCACACCGAGGCCGAACGCCGCGCGACGTTCGTGCGCGAGGCCGACGAGGGCGCCCTCATCGGCCGCCCCGACGGCCCGAACCCGTACCTCGACCACGCGGAGCTGGAGCGCGCCCTGCGCGAGTCCCGGGCCACGGCCGCGTGGGTGGGCTGGGGATTCGTGGCCGAGGATCCCCTGTTCGCCGACCTGTGCGCGCGGCTCGGCGTGACGTTCGTGGGCCCCCCCGGCGACGTCATGCGGGCGCTGGGCGACAAGATCTCGGCGAAGCTCCTGGCCGAGGAGGCCGGCGTCCCCGTCGCGGCGTGGAGCGGCGGACCGGTGAGCGGCGACGACGAGGCGCGGGAGCACGCCGCGCGCATCGGCTATCCGCTCATGATCAAGGCCGCGGCGGGCGGCGGCGGGCGCGGCATCCGCGTGGTGCGCACCGAGGAGGAGCTCGCCCACGCGCTGGGGCGCGCCCGGGAGGAAGCCCAGAACTCGTTCGGCGACAGCAGCGTGCTGATGGAGCGCCAGCTCACCCACGCGCGGCACGTCGAGGTGCAGATCGTCGCCGACGACCACGGAAACGCGTGGGCGCTCGGCGTGCGCGACTGCTCCGTGCAGCGGCGCAACCAGAAGGTCATCGAGGAGTCCTCGTCGCCCGCGCTGAGCGCCGAGCAGGACGCCGCGCTGCGCAAGAGCGCCGTCGACCTGGCGCTTGCGGCGGGCTACCGCAACGCGGGCACGGTGGAGTTCCTGTACCAGCCCGCCGACGAGACGTTCGCGTTCCTCGAGGTCAACACGCGGCTGCAGGTGGAGCACCCGGTCACCGAGGCGGTGACCGGCGTAGATCTCGTGAAGCTGCAGCTGCATGTGGCCACGGGAGGCGCGCTGGAGGGAGACCCGCCCGCCAACCGCGGACACGCCATCGAGGCGCGCCTCAACGCCGAGGACCCCGAGCGCGCGTTCGCACCCTCCCCCGGCCTCGTCGAGCTGTTCACGCTCCCCTCCGGCCCCGGCATCCGGGTGGACGCCGGTGTGCGCGAGGCCGACACGATCCCCCCCGAGTACGACTCGATGATCGCCAAGGTCATCGCGCTGGGCTCCGACCGCGACGAGGCCCGCGCGCGGCTGGTGTGCGCCCTGGAGGCCCTGGACGTGGTGGTGAAGGGCGGGGCGACCAACCGCGCGTTTCTCATCGACACCCTCAACCGGCGCGAGGTCGTCGACGGCACCGCCGACACCGGCTGGCTGGACCGGCTGGTGGCGGGCGAGGACCTGTACAACCCCACCCACGCCGACGTCGCCCTGCTGACCGCGGCCGTGGAGGCGGTGAACGAGGCCGAGCAGCAGGAACGCGACCGCTTCTACACGTCGGCGCGCCGCGGGCGCCCCAAGGGCGGGGCCGAGCTGGAGCGCGTCGTGGAACTGCGGCACCGGGGCCTGCACTACTCCCTGTCGGTGACCCGCACCGGGCCCACGTCGTACCGGGTCACGTCGGCCGACGGTCGGGCCGACGTCACGCTGGACCGCCTGGGCCGGCACACCGCACGGGTGCACGTGGGCGAGCGCGCGTACCGGGTGGTGTCGGTGTTCCACGCGCCCGACCACGTCATCGAGGTCGACGGCGTGGCCCACCGCGTGTCGCGCGACGAGGGAGGCCTGGTGCGCGCCCCGGCGCCCGCGATCGTCGTGTCGATCCCGGTCGTGGTGGGCGACATCGTCGAGGCGGGCGACTCCGTCGCCGTCCTCGAGAGCATGAAGATGGAGAGCGCCGTCGCCGCACCGTTCGGCGGCGTCGTCACGCAGGTGCTGGTCGCGAGCAGCGTGCAGGTGGACGCCGGCGCCCCGCTGGTGCACCTGGAGGCCGCCGACAGCGCGGAGGCCACCGAGGCCGCGGAGAAGCGGGTGACGTTCGGCGGGTCCCTGGCCCCCGGCATCGCCACCGACCCGCGCCTGCGGCTGCACCGCGTGTTCGCCGCCATCCGCAGCCTCCTCCTGGGTTTCGACATCACGCCGGGCGAGGCCCGCGCGCTGGCGGGCGAGTTGCAGCGGCTGCGCGCCGACCTGCCGCCGGGCGACCCCGAACTGGTGCGCCACGAGCTCGACGCCCTGCAGACGTTCACGGACCTCGCGGAGCTGTCGCGCAACCGCCCGCCCACCCAGGAACCCGACTCCGCCGAGGAGGCGGTCCACAGCCCCCGCGACCACTTCCACGCGTACCTGCGATCGCTGGACGCCGAGCGCGAGGGCGTCCCCGCATCCATGCGCCGCGCGCTCAGCCGGGCCCTCGCCCACTACGGCGTCCACGACGACGAGCCCTCGCCCCAGCTGGCCTCCGCGGCGCACCGGATGTTCCTCGCGCAGGAGCGCGTCGCCACCCAGTTCCCGGTCATCGCCGCCCTCCTCGACGTGCGCGCGCGCAACCTCGCCGCGCTGCCGCCGCCGCTGCGCAAGGAGTTGTACGCCACGCTCGACCGCACCGTGCTGGCGACGCAGCTGAGCCATCCCGCCATCAGCGAGCTGGCGCGGGGCGTGCGGTACGCGGCGTTCGACCTGCCGCTCGTCACCGCCGCGCGCGCCCGGGTGTATCGGGGCGTCCGTAGCCGGCTTGCCGAGCTTGAGCAGGCCCCCGCCGACCAGCGGGAGCCGCTCATCCAGCAGATCGTCGGCAGCCCGCAGCCCCTCATGGGCGTGCTGGGCGAGCGCCTGGCGGACGGCGTGCGCGATGACGAGCCGATGCTCGAGGTCATCACCCGCCGCCACTACAAGATCCGCGACCTGGGGCCGCTGCGGCACGCCGACCGCGACGGCTTCCAGGTGCTGCTGGGGGAGTACGTCCGCGACGACCGCGACGTGCACCTCATCAGCATGCTCACCCCCGAGGACCGGCTCGAGGAGGCGCTCGCCACCCTCAGGGCCGTTGCGGCGGGGTTCGACGACGGCGGCGACGTGGTGGCCGACGTGTACGTTGGCTGGACGGACGAACCCGACTCCGACGCCGCCGCCGAGTCCGTCACCGCCCTTGTGGACGCCGCCGGGCTGCCGTCCTCGATGACGCGGCTGGCGGTGTCGGTGGCGGCGCCCGACCGGTGGTCCGAGCATTTCACGTTCCGGCCGGGCGACGACGGGCGCCTGGCGGAGGAGCGTCCGGCGCGCGGCCTGCATCCCATGATCGCCCGCCGGCTGCGCTTCTGGCGGCTCAACAACTTCGAGACCACCCGCCTGCCGTCGCCCGAGGACACGTACCTGTTCGCGTGCCGGGTTGCCGACGACCCGTCCGACGAGCGGCTGGTGGCGCTGGCCGAGGTCCGCAGCCTCACGGAGGTGCGCGACGAGAACGGCGACCTGACCTCGCTGCCGGAGTTGGAGCACACGCTGACCGCGTGCCTCGAGAGCATCCGCCAGGCGCAGACCGAGCGGCCGCGCAACCGCCGCCTGATGGCGAACCACGTGCTGCTGTACGTGTGGCCCGCCGTCACGTTCCCGCTGCCCGAGCTCACCGCCGTCGCACGGCGCCTCGCCCCCATGACCGAGGGCCTGGGCATGGAGGACGTGGTGATGTCGGTCACCATGGCCGAGGCGGACGGCACGCCGCTGGGCGAGGTGTCGCTGAGCTTCTCGTACCGCCCCGGCGCGGGCGTGACCGTCGGCGTCCAGGACGGCCCGGCGCAGGCGCTGGCGCGCACGGAGTCCTACGGACAGAAGGTTCTGAACGCACGCCGGCGCGGCACGGTGTACCCCTTCGAGCTGGCCAAGCTCCTGGCGGGCACGGGCGGGACGTTCACCGAGCTGGACTTCGCCGAGGACGGCACGCTCAAGCCGGTGGACAGGCCCCCCGGCGAGAACACGGCGGGCATCGTCGTGGGCCTGGCCAGCACCCCCACCGTCAAGCACCCCGAGGGCATGGTGCGGGTGGTTCTGATGGGCGACCCGACGAAGTCGCTGGGCTCGGTGGCCGAACCCGAGTGCAGCCGCATCTGCGCGGCCCTGGACCTGGCCGAGGAGATGCGCGTGCCGCTGGAGTGGTTCGCGCTCAGTTCCGGCGCCCGCATCTCGCGCGACAGCGGCACCGAGAACATGGACTGGGTGTCACGCGTCCTGCGTCGGCTCATCACCTTCACCCAGGACGGCGGCGAGGTCAACGTGGTCGTCGCGGGTATCAACGTCGGCGCCCAGCCGTACTGGAACGCCGAGGCCACCATGCTGATGCACACGAAGGGCATCCTTGTGATGACCCCCGACAGCGCGATGGTGCTCACCGGCAAGCAGGCACTCGACTACTCGGGCGGGGTGTCGGCCGAGGACAACTTCGGCATCGGCGGCTACGACCGCATCATGGGGCCCAACGGCCAGGCGCAGTACTGGGCGCCCCATCTGGCCGGGGCGTGCGAGCTGCTGTTCCACCACTACGAGCACACGTACATCGCGCCGGGGGAGGACGCCCCGCGGCGGGCCGACAGCGGCGACCCGGTGGACCGCGATATCCGCACCGCCCCCCACTCGGGCGCGGGCAGCGACTTCTCGTATGTGGGCGATGTGTTCTCGTCCGAGCGCAACCCCGAGCGCAAGAAGCCGTTCGACATCCGCAGCGTCATGCGCGCGGTGGCCGACCAGGACTTCGAGCCGCTGGAACGCTGGCCCGAGATGCAGGATGGCGACACCGTGGTCGTGATGGACGCCCACATGGGCGGCTACCCGGTCGCGATGCTGGGCATCGAGTCGCAGGCCATCCCGCGCCGCGGATTCCTGCCGGCCGACGGCCCCGACCAGTGGACGGCCGGCACGCTGTTCCCCGAGTCCTCCCGCAAGGCGGCACGCGCCATCAACGCGGCGTCCGGCAACCGGCCGCTGGTGGTGCTGGCCAACCTGACGGGTTTCGACGGCTCGCCCGAATCGCTGCGCAAGCGCCAGCTGGAGTTCGGCGCCGAGATCGGCCGGGCGGTGGTCAACTTCGACGGCCCCATCGTGTTCTGCGTGGTCTCCCGGTACCACGGCGGTGCGTTCGTCGTGTTCTCGTCCGCCCTCCACGACCACATGGAGGTGTTCGCCGTCGAGGGGTCGTACGCGTCGGTGATCGGCGGCGCCCCGGCCGCGGCCGTCGTGTTCGCGGGCGACGTGCGGGCCCGCACCGAGGCGGACGAGCGCGTCGTCGAGGCCGAGCGCCGCGCGGGGGAGGCCGACGATGCCCAGCGTGCCCGGCTGCGTCAGGAGCTGGCCGACCTACGCTCGTCGGTGCGCTCCGAGAAGCTCGGGCAGGTGGCGGCCGAGTTCGACCAGATCCATAGCGTGGAGCGCGCGCAACGGGTGGGGTCGGTGGACCACATCATCCCCGCGGTGGAGCTCCGCCCCCGCCTGATCGACTCGATCGAGCGCGGTGTCGCCCGCTGGCGGGCGTCGCGCAACGGCGCCGGCGGCTAGACCGGCCTCCTCTCGGCCAGGGGCAAGGACGCGCGTGCCGCGTGCTTCGGCGGCGCGCGTGAGATCGTCGTCGCACGTGACGATCTCGTCCACCACCCGCTCGGGCGTGTGCGCGGCCCGTCGGGGATCCCCGCGATGCGCACCCGCGTGCGGGTACGGCAGCGGCGCCCGGGGTCGCCGGGGACCTCGTGTGGTGACGCTCGGGGGGTTTCTCCGTCGGCCGGGCGCGGAGCCCGAACGGGTGCCGGGGGAGCCGGCCCCGGGCCGGGTTCAGGCGTCCCCGGGCCCGTCCGCCACGCGTCCGCCCAGGAACCGGGCGAAGAAACGCTCGACGGCGCGGTACAGGTCCATCCGGTTCTCGGGCTTCAGGAAGCCGTGCCCCTCGTCCTCCTTGACGATGTACTCCACGTCGACGCCGCGGGCCCGCAGCCCGTCGACGATCTGGTCGCTCTCGATCTTCGTGACGCGCGGATCGTTGGCGCCCTGCACCACCAGCAGGGGCGTCACGATGCGGTCGACGTACGTGATGGGCGACCGGCGGCGCATGTCCTCGCGCACGTCGGGGTCGTCGGGGTCGCCCACGTAGCGGAACCATGTGCCCGCCAGCAGCGGCTTCCAGTACTCCGGGAACGACTCGACCAGGGTGATGAGGTTGGACGGCCCGACGTAGCTGACCGCGGCGGCGAACACGTCCGGCGTGAAGGTCACGCCGACAAGGGTCGCGTAGCCGCCGTAGCTGGCCCCGTAGATCCCGACGCGGCCGGGGTCGGCGATGCCCTCGTCGATGGCCCAGTCGACTGCGTCGATGAGGTCGTCATGCATCTTGCCGGCGAACTCCTTCTCGGCCGCGTGCGTGAACGCCTTGCCGAAGCCGGTGGAGCCGCGGTAGTTGACCTGCAGCACGGCGTAGCCGCGGTTTGCCAGCATCTGCACCTCGGGCAGGAAGCCCCAGCTGTCGCGGGCCCACGGCCCCCCGTGCACCAGCAGCACCATCGGCAGGTTGCCGGTCTCCCCCCGCGGCAGCGTGAGGTAGCAGTGCAGGGGCAGGTCGTCGCGGGAGGTCACCACGACGGGCGTCATGGGGGCCAGCGTGTCCGGGTCCAGCCACGGACGCGAGCGGAACAGCAGCGTGGCCTCGTGCGTGGTGCGGTCGAAGACATACGTCGCGCCGGGGTCCACGTCGTCGTTGAACACCGCGATCCACGTGGTCTCGGCGTCATCCTCGCCCGTGACATGGGGATCGCCCGGGCGGACGGCGCACAGCGCCTCCCAGTCCCGGGCGAAGCGGTCGTCGAACGGGTGCACCACCAGGCGGTCGCGCACGTAGAACGTGGCCAGCAGCTCGCCCGTGCGGTCCGAGAACGCCGGGCCGGACAGGTCGGCCTCGTCGTCGGAGTCGACCAGCTCCTCGGCACCGGTGGCGGGGTCGAGCAGCACCAGGCGCGTGAGGTCGGTGCCCTTCGCGCTGCCCACGTACAGGCGCGTGCCGTCGGGCGTGAACCCGTACACGCTGCCGCCGTCCTCGTTGGCGTACTCGGCGATCACGCGGAAGTCGTCGCCCGCCGCGTCGCGATACAGCACCTCGTAGTCCCCGGCGGGGGTCTGCGCCGTGGCGGCCCGCACGTCGCCCTCGCGGTCGACGCTCCAGCCCAGGATGTTGCCGGGGTTCTCCGCCACCGGCTCGTGCTCGCCGGTGTCGAGGTCCAGCCGGTGCACGTCGAACAGCTGCGGGTCCCGCAGGTTCATGCTGATCAGCAGGTGGCGGGGCGTCGCCCGCGGCGCGTCCAGGATGCCCACCTTCGTCCCCGGGTACGGCGTCAGGTCGCGGGCCTCGGCCGGCGCGTGCGGGTCGACGGCGAACACGTGGTAGTTCTCGTCCCCGCCGGTGTCCTGCGCGTACAGGATGGTGCGCCCGTCCCGCGACCAGAAGTACGAGCGCACGCCGCGGTCGCGGTCGTTCGTCACGGGCCACGCGTCGCCGCCCGCGCGGGGCTGCACCCACACGTTCAGAACCCCGTCGCGGGGGGCCACGAACGACAGCATCGTCCCGTCGGGGGACAGCCCCCCGCTCGCCTTCTCGGGGTTGTCGAAGAAGTGGCGAAGGGGGATGAGTGGCGGCGGGGTCATGGGCGAATGGTAAACGGCAGGCCGGTTCGCGGCCGTGCGACGGTGGCCGCGTCCGGCACCGCCGTCCGGGGCGCTGGTAGGCTCGCCGCGGATCCGCGAAGAGCACCGCGCAGGGACGGAATGATCGGGCGCACCCTCGAGGGCTACCGCATAGAGGCAGAGTTGGGCCGCGGCGGCCAGGCCGTGGTGTACCGCGCCACGCAGCTCGCGCTTCAGCGGCAGGTGGCGCTGAAGGTCGTGTCCCAGCAGCTGTCGGCCGACCCGTCGTTCATGGAACGCTTCAAGCGGGAGGGCATCGCGGCCGCCAGCCTCGACCACCCCCACGTCATCCCCGTTTACGAGGCCGGCGAGGCCGACGGCATGGCGTTCCTCGCCATGAAGTTCGTGGACGGCCCCAGCCTGGACGACCTCATCCGCACGCCGCCGGGCATCGACGCGCGCCGCTGCATGTCCATCCTCCACCAGGCGGCCGAGGCCCTCGACTACGCCCATTCGAAGGGGCTGGTGCACCGCGACGTCAAGCCCGCCAACATCCTCATCGGCGCCGGCGACCACGCCTACCTGTCCGACTTCGGCCTCACCCGGGCCATGGACGGTAGCCGCCTGACCTCCAGCGGCGTCTGGATGGGCACGCTGGAGTACGTGGCGCCCGAGCAGATCCGGGGCGCCGAGGTGACGTCGGCGGCCGACCGGTACGCGCTGGCCATCGTTGCGTACGAGGCCCTCACGGGTAAGACGGTGTTCGACCAGACCGACCGCACGGCTCTGCTGTACGCGCACATGCACGAGACGCCCGTCGCCCCGTCCAAGCGCCGCCAGGAGCTGGGCCGCCAGGTCGACAGGGTGTTCCAGCGCGCGCTCAGCAAGAAGCCGGACGAACGGCCGGCCACGTCCGTGGCGCTCGTCGAGGAACTCGCGACGGCCGTGGGCGCGCAGGGCATCACGGGCCCCCCGGGACGGCCCGCGCCACCGCCGTCGCCGCCGGGGGGCTCCCGTCGCCCCACGCCCGGCCGGGGCTCCGCGGTGCCGCCGCCGCCCCCGTCGCCGCCCGCCGGCTCGCGCAACGCCGCGTCGCTGCCGCCCCAGAACGCGGGTGGCGGGGGGCCGAACAGGGGAGTGATGATCGGCGCCGGCGTGCTGGCGGCGATCGCGCTCGTCGTGGGCATCATGTTCGCGTCGGGCGTGTTCAAGAACGAGCGCGTGGTGACACGTACCACCACGGTGACGGTGCCCTGACGCCGCGGGGGACCATCCGCCCCCGTAAACGGCCCCGGGCGCACCGGCCCTCGGCGGAATCGGCGGTATCATCCCGGCGACGGTTTCCGGGCGCGCCGCGCGCCCGCATCCCTCCGTCCCGCTGTGATGTGAGCATCCCTGACGCACCCAACGGAGGGTCCGACGCCGTGAGCGTTACGCCGAACGAGGGCCGCGCGGAGAAGATCGCGCTGATGTTCCCCGGGCAGGGGTCCCAGTTCGTGGGCATGGGCAAGGATCTCGCCGCCGAGTTCCCCGTGGCCCGGCGGACGTACGAGGAGGCCGGCGACGTGCTGGGGATCGACGTGGCCGGGGTCAGCTTCGAGGGGCCCGCAGACCGGCTGGGCAGCACGCTCTACTGCCAGCCCGCCGTGCTCACCCAGTCGGTGGCCGCCTGGCGGGTCGCGACCGAGCTGGGGGTCCGCGGCGACATGACGCTGGGCCACTCGCTGGGCGAGTACGCCGCGCTTGTCGCGTCGGGCAGCCTCCCGTTCGACGAGGCCCTGCGGTTGGTACGCACCCGCGGCGAGGTCACCACCGACGTCGCCCACCGCGTGCCGGGCGCGATGGCGGCCCTGCTGGGCGCCACGGAGGAGCAGGTCGAGCGCCTGTGCGCGGCCGTCGGCGACGTGTGGCCCGCCAACTACAACTGCCCGGGCCAGATCGTGGCGTCCGGGCTGGCCAAGAGCGTGGACCGGCTGCTGGAGAGCGCGCGCACCCAGGGCATCAAGGGGCGCCTGCTCGACGTGGAAGGGGCCTTCCACTCCGTCGTCATGGCCCCGGCGGCCGACCGGCTGCGAGAGACGCTGGCCGGGGTGATGGTCGCGCCACCCGCCGTGCCGTTCGTGTCGGCCACCACCGCGGCGGTCGAGGCCGGGGCCGAGCGCGTCCGGCAGATCCTCACCGAACAGCTCACCGGCCCCGTGCGGTTCACGCAGGCCGTGCGGGCGGCCCTGGCGCTGGGCGCCACGGGGTACGTCGAGTTGGGGGCCCGCAGGACCCTGGCGGGCCTGGTGCGCCGCATCCTCCCCGACGCGCAGGTGTACCACCTGGGCGGCGTCACCGACATCCCCGACATCCGCGCGCTGGTGGCGCGGGGCTGACCGGGGCCCGCCCAGGCGTCGCGCTCGTCACGGGCGCGAGCCGCGGCATCGGCGCGGAGTGCGCCGTCGCCCTGGCCCGCGCCGGCTGGGACGTCGGCGTGACGTACGCCGCGGACCGCGACGGCGCCGAGGCGACGGTGGCGGCCGTGCGCGATCTGGGTGGCGGCGCCGTCGCGGTGCACCTGGAGGCCGGCGATCCGGCGTCTGCGGCCCTCGCCGTCGACGCGGTCGAGGGCGGGCTGGGTCCGCTCGACGCCCTCGTGGCGAACGCGGGCACCACGGCCGACGGCGTGGCGCTGCGCATGCCCGACGCCCAGTGGCGCGCCCCGCTGGACGTCAACCTGACGGGCACGTTCCGTGCGGTGCGCGCCGTGGGCGAGCGCATGGCCGCGCGGGGGTCGGGCTCCGTCGTGCTGCTGGGCTCCGTGGTGGGCACGCACGGCAACGCCGGCCAGGTGAACTACTCGGCGTCGAAGGCGGGGATGATCGGGCTGATGCGCACGGCCGCGCGCGAGCTGGGCCCGGCGGGCGTCCGGGTCAACCTCGTGGCGCCGGGTTTCATCCTGACCCGCCTCACCGACGTCCTGCCCGACGATCAGCGCGACGCACTGCGCCGCGGGGCGGCCCTGGACCGCCTGGGGACGCCCGAGGACGTCGCGGGTCCGGTGGTCTTTCTATGCTCCGCGGGTGCGTCGTTCATCCACGGCGCCGTGATCGAGGTGGACGGGGGGCTTGCGCTGTGAGCGGATCGGGACGACGGGTGGCCGTCACGGGGGTCGGGCTGGTGAGCCCCATCGGCATCGGGCGGGCCGCCGCGTGGGATGCGGCCGTCGGCGGCCGCTCGGGGGCCGGGCCCATCACGCGGTTCGACGCGTCCGGCTACGGCGTCCAGATCGCGTGCGAGGTCGACGACTTCGAGCCCGGCGACTTCCTCGACCGCAAGGCGGCGCGGCGCATGGACCGCGTGGCCCAGATGGCCGTCGCCGCCGCCCGGATGGCCGTCGACGAGTCCGGCGTGGTCATCGGGAGCCGCAGCGAGCGCGTCGGGTGCGTGGTGTCCACCGGAAACGGCGGCAACGAGAGCTTCGAGGAGCAGCACCGCATCCTGCGCGAGAGGGGCCCGTCGCGGGTGTCCCCGCTGGCGGTGTCGATGTCGATCGCGAACATGGCGGGGGGCCACGTGTCGATGGAGCTCGGCACCCGCGGCCCCCTGCTGAGCACGCTGACGGCGTGCGCGACGGGTCTCCACTCGCTGGCGGAGGCGGCCGACATGATCCGCCGCGGCGCCGCGGACGTGGTGCTGGCCGGAGGAGCCGAGGCAGCGATGACGCCGTTCGCCGTGGCCGGGCTGGACGCGTCCAAGGCGATGTCGCACCGCAACGACGACCCTGAGGGCGCCAGCCGCCCGTTCGACGCGAACCGCGACGGCTTCGTGCTGGGTGAGGCCGCCGCCGTGCTGGTACTGGAGGAGATGGACGAGGCGCTGCGCCGCGACGCGCCCATCTTGTGCGAACTGGCGGGCTACGGCGCGACGTGCGACGCCCACCACCTCACCGAGCCCGCGCCGGGCGGCATGGAGCAGGCCGAGGCGATGCGCATCGCCATGCGCCGGGCGGGCCTGGAGCCCGAGCAGATCGACTACGTCAACGCGCACGCCACCAGCACGTGGGCGGGCGACATCGCCGAGGTGGCGGGCATCCGCGCGGCGCTGGGTGACGCCCACGCCGCCACGACGTGCGTCAGCGCCACCAAGTCGATGCACGGCCACTGCGTCGGCGCCACGGGGGCCGTGGAGGCCGCCCTCACGGCGCTCACGGTGGCGGAGGGGGTCATCCCCCCCACCATCAACCTCACGAACCTCGACCCGGAGTGTGCGGGAGTCGACCACGTGGCCAACGTGGCGCGCCGGCGCCGCGTCGGCGCGGCCCTGTGCAGCGGTTTCGGGTTCGGCGGGCACAACGGCGTCGTGGCGATGACGGAGGTGGCGCGATGAGCCGCCGCGTGGTGGTGACGGGGGTCGGCGTGGTGTCGCCGCTGGGCATCGGGCGCGGACCCTCGTGGGAGGCCGCGACGGCCGGCCGCTCGGGCGCCGGGCCCATCACGCGGTTCGACACCGACGGGTACGACGCGACCATCGCGTGCGAGGTCAAGGGTTTCGCGCCGGGCGACTTCCTGGAGCACCGCGTGGCGCGCCGGGCCGACCGGGTGACGCAGCTCGCCGTGGCCGCGGCGAAGCTCGCCGCCGAGGACGGGGGCTTCAGCGTGCCGGGCGACGGGCGCCGGGTGGGATGCATCATGGCCACCGGCACCGGGGGCAACGGGGTACGCGAGGAGAACGACGACGTGCTGCACGAGCGCGGCCCGGACCGCCTGTCGCCGTTCACGATCCCGCACAGCATGCTGAACATGCCGTCCGCGATGATCGCGATGCAGCTGGGCATCAAGGGCCCCGTGTTCGCCACCGTCACCGCGTGCGCGGCCGGCGCCGACGCCATCGGCGTGGCCAGCGAGATCATCCGGCGCGGCGACGCCGACGCCGTGATGGCCGGGGGCGCGGACGCCATGATCACGCCGTTCTGGGTCGCCGCGTTCGACGCGATGCGGGTGCTGGCCCACGACCACGGCGACCCGGCGGCGGCCGCGCGGCCGTTCAACGCCGACCGCGAGGGCTTCCTCATCGGCGAGGGCGCGGCCGTCCTGCTGCTGGAGACGGCGGAGGCGGCCGAGGCCCGCGGGGCGCGCGTCATCTGCGAGCTGGCGGGATACGGGGCCTCGTCCGACGCGCACCACATCACCGATCCCGACCCGACGGGCGAGTCGCAGGCCCGGGCGATGCTCCTCGCGCTCGGCCAGGCGGGACTGGAACCGGGCCGGGTCGGCTATGTCAACGCGCACGGCGGCGGCAGCCGCCCGGGCGACCCGTCCGAGGTGCGGGCCATCCGCACGGCGATTGGCGACGCCGCCGGGCGGACGCTGGTGAGCGGCACGAAGTCCATGCACGGCCACTGCATGGGCGCCACGGGGGCCCTGGAGGCCGCGCTCACGGTGATGGCGATCGAGGCGGGCACGGTGCCCCCCACCATCAACCTGATCGACCTCGACCCCGAGTGCGCGGGCGTCGACCACGTGGCCAACGAGGCGCGCACCGCCGACTTGGACGCCGCGATGACCATCAACAATGGGCTGGGCGGCCACAACGCCGCGCTCGTGTTCACGAAGGCGGACGGATGAGCGACCCGGCCCCCAGGAAGCGGATGTCGGCGCGGGCCGAGAAGGCCGTCCGCTACACGGCCACCGGCGTCGTCGCGACGCCCGTGGGGTTCACGGGCCTGTTCACGGGCAACGAGACGCTGGGCTACGCCGCGTTCGGGATCGTGCTGGCGGCAGTCCTGGTGGGCCCCGTGATCGAGCGCGTGCGCGGGGTCTCGAGCTAGCTCACACGACGCCCTGGGCGATCATCGCGTCGGCCACCTTCACGAAGCCGGCGATGTTCGCGCCGTCGAAGTAGTCAACGCGGTCGCGCTCCGGCGCGTGGTGCACGCACGCGTCGTGGATGGACTCCATGACGGACCGCAGGCGGCGATCCACGTCCGCGGCGGTCCACGACGCGTGCTGGGCCGCCTGGCTCATCTCCATGCCCGACACGGCGACGCCGCCGGCGTTCGAGGCCTTGCCGGGGGCATGCACGACACCCGCGTCACGGAAGGCCGTCACCGCCCCGCGGGTCGTGGGCATGTTGGCGCCCTCGGCCACGTAACGCACGCCGTTGGCGATCAGTTGCCGGGCGTCGTCGGCGTCCAGCTCGTTCTCGGTGGCGCACGGCAGCGCCACATCGACGGGGACGTCCCACGGGGTGCGGCCCGGGCGGAACTCGACGCCCACCTCGGCGGCGTACGCGTCGATGCGCCCCCGCTCCTTCTCCTTGACCCGCCGCAGCACCGCCAGCTTGTCCGACGTGAACCCCTCGGGGTCGTGGACCGAACCGGACGAGTCGGAGGCGGTCACCACCAGGCCGCCCATCTCCATGGCCTTCTCGATGGCGTACGTCGCGACGTTGCCGGAACCCGAGACCGACACCCGCATCCGGTCGAGGATGTCGCCGCGGCGGCCCAGCATCCGCTCGAGGAAGTACAGCAGCCCGTAACCGGTGGCCTCGGGCCGGAGCTCGCTGCCTCCGAACGACGAGCCGCGGCCGGTGAACACCGCGGACGCGTCGTTCGTGAGGCGCTTGGTCATGCCGACCAGGTAGCCGATCTCCCGCCCGCCCACGCCGATGTCGCCCGCGGGCACGTCGGTGTAGGGACCCACGTGCCGGAACAGCTCCACGGCGAAGGCCTGGCAGAACCGCATGACCTCCGCGTCGCTCTTGCCCTTGGGGTCGAAGTCGGAGCCCCCCTTGCCACCGCCCATCGGGAGCGTCGTGAGCGCGTTCTTGAAGGTCTGCTCGAACGCGAGGAACTTCAGCACTGACGCGTTCACCGAGGGATGGAACCGCAGGCCCCCCTTGTAGGGGCCGATCGCCATGGAGTGCTGCACGCGGAAACCGCGGTTGACGCGCACCTCCCCGCCGTCGTCGACCCATGTGACGCGGAACTGGATGACGCGATCGGCCTCCACGAGGCGCTCCAGCAGGCCGTCCCGGCGGTAGCGCGGGTTCCGCTCGACGAAGGGCCACAGGCTCTCGTATACCTCGCGCACGGCCTGCACGTACTCGGGCTCGTGGGGCGTGCGGCGCTCCAGATCCCCGATGAACCCTTCGTGACCCTGCGTGGTCATGGGCGTCTCCCGTCGTCGAGTGCCGGGGGAGGCTAGCGGACGCGTTGGTACTCCCCGCCCCCGCCGCCACCGGACGGCGCCCACCGCAGCGTCAGGCGCACCTCCGGCAGCTCGGCGCCGCCGAGGACCTGCCGCCGCGACGCCCCGTCGCGAGCGAACCCCGCGCGCGCGTAGAACGGATGCGCGATGGGGTTGTCGCGCAGGGTCCACACGACGACGCGCGGATACCCGTCGAGGTGCCCCAGGCACGCGTTCATCAGCGCACGCCCCACGCCGGCGCCGATGACCCGCGGCAGCACGTAGATGGCCCACACCTCCCCCCAGTCCCCGCACCCCCCGTCGCGGCAGGGTCCGGCCGCCGCGTATCCGACGACCGCGCCGCCGTCGTCCTCCGCAACGAACACGGCCGCGCCGGGCGCGACCCCGGCCTCGGCCCGCCGCAACGCCCACGCGCCGACGTCCCAGTCGTCGAACACCGCGGCGGGCATCAGGCCGGCGTACGCGTGGGCCCAGCCGGCGAACCGCACCTCCTCGATCGCCCGGGCGTCGGAGGCCGTGGCCCGGCGCACCGCGGCGGGCGCCGTCATTCCCCCAGGGGTGGCACCGGCGCCGGCCGCCCGTCCTCGTCGAGGGCCACGAACACGAACCGTCCCCGGCCCGCCAGCGCGCGTTCGCCCGTGGTGAGGTGCTCGGCGACCATGCTCGACAACACCACCATCGACGTGCGCCCCACCGACACCACGCGGGCCGCGACCTCGACGATGTCGCCCTCGCGCACCGGCGCGAGGTACTCGACGTCGTTGACCTTCGCCGTGACCGTCGCCGCGCGGCAGTGGCGGGTGGCGGCCACGAACCCCGCGACGTCCATCATCGCCAGCGCCTGGCCGCCGAACATCGTCCCGTGGTGGTTGAGCATCTCGGGCATCACGACGCGCATCATCCGGGTCTCGCCCGGCGGGGCGAGGGCGGCGGCGTGGATGGCATCGAGGTCCGGTTCCATGGGCCCTCCCCTTCGGCGGCGGTCGCCCCAAGTCTGCCACCCGCCTGCCCGGCCCCGAGCCGTCCCCGAGCAGATCCACCGGGATGCCAGGCCGCACCGCGGCGCTGCGCCTGAGGCACGGTCCGCGGAGGTGAAGAACGCCAACGCGCCTGCCGATGCCCTGGGCATGGGAGACATCCCCCAGACCCCGCTCGGCGCCGGGCCCGAGCTCGACCACGACCTCCTCACCGGGCTGCCGAACGCGCGCGCCTGGTCGCACCTGGTGGCCGAGCACCGCCGCCGTCACCCCGACCGCTCGTGGCTGGCGGTGGTGCGCGTCGACGACTTCGCCGCGTTCGCGTCGACCTCCGGGGGGGCCGCCGCCGACCTGCTGCTGGTGGACGCCGCCGCGGCCTGGGGGGCCGCGCTGCGCGGGGGCGACGTCATCGCCCGCCTCGACGGGGCCGACTTCGGCTGCCTCGTGCGCGCGACCGAGCTGATGTCGGCGTTCGCCGTGGTCGCGCGGCTGCGCGCCGGCCTGCCGGCCGGTCACACGCTGTCGGCCGCGATCGTGCACCCCGACGCGCACGAGGCGCCGCTGGCCGTCACGGCCCGGGCCCGGGACGCCCTGGGGCACGCGGGGGCACGCGGGGTCAACCGGGTCGCGGTCCTGCTGCCGGAGGCCGAGGCCGCCTGAGCCGTCACGACCGCGCGTTTGCGACGGGCGATACGCTGGCGGGCATGACCTCGACCCGCGCCGATGCCCGCACCACGCTCGACGACGCCCTCGCCGGGCGCGTCGTGATCCTCGACGGCGCCATGGGCACCCAGATCCAGGGATTCGGTCTGGGCGAGGACGACTTCCGCGGCGACCGTTTCGCAGACCACGGCGTCCCCCTTCAGGGCAACAACGACCTGCTGCAGCTGACCCGCCCGGACGTGATCCGCGAGATCCACGGGCGCTTCCTCGACGCGGGCGCCGACATCATCGAGACCAACACGTTCTCGGGCACGTCGGTCGCCCAGGCCGACTACGACCTCGAGTCGGCCGTGCGCGACATCAACCTCGAGGGCGCCCGCCTGGCACGCGAGGTGGCCGACGAGTGGACGGCGAGGACCCCGGACAAGCCGCGGTTCGTCGCGGGCGCCATCGGCCCCATGAACCGCACGCTGTCGATGTCGCCGAAGGTGGAGGACCCCGGGTACCGGGCCGTCACGTTCGACCAGGTGCGCGACGCGTACGCCGACCAGGTGCGCGCGCTCATCGACGGCGGCGTCGACCTGCTGCTGGTGGAGACCATCTTCGACACGCTGAACGCGAAGGCGGCGCTCGTCGCCATCGACGAGGTCGCGGTCGAGACCGGCGTGCGCCTGCCGATCATGATCTCGGTCACCATCACGGACGCGTCCGGCCGCACGCTGTCGGGCCAGACCGTGGAGGCGTTCTGGGCGTCGGTGGCCCACGCGCGCCCCTGGTCGGTGGGCGCCAACTGCGCACTGGGCGCCGAGGCGCTGCGCCCCCACGTCGAGGCGCTGGCGCGCATCAGCGACTGCTGGGTGAGCGTCTACCCCAACGCGGGCCTGCCCAACGCGTTCGGCGAGTACGACGAGCTGCCCGAGCACACGGCGGGCGTGCTGCGCGGCATGGTCACCGACGGCATCGTGAACATCGTCGGCGGCTGCTGCGGCACATCGCCGGCCCACATCGCGGCCATCGCGAGCGCCGTGGAGGGCGCGTCTCCGCGTCCCCGCCCGCGTGCCGATGGCCGGCGCAACACGGTCCTTTCGGGCCTGGAGCCGTACGAGATCCGCCCCGACGGCACGTTCACGATGATCGGCGAGCGCACCAACGTCACGGGCTCCAAGCGTTTCGCCCAGCTCATCCTGGGCGGCGACGAGGCCACGGCGCTCGAGGTGGCCGTCGAGCAGGTGCGCAGCGGCGCGAACGTCATCGACGTGAACATGGACGAGGGCATGCTCGACTCGGTCGAGGCCATGACCCGCTTCCTCAACCTGGTGGCGTCCGAGCCCGAGATCGCCCGCGTGCCCATCATGGTCGACTCGTCCAAGTGGGATGTGATCGAGGCGGGCCTCAAGTGCTGCCAGGGTAAGTCGGTGGTGAACTCCATCAGCCTCAAGGAGGGTGAGGAGGAGTTCCTGCGCCTGGCCCGCCGCGCCCGCATGTACGGCGCCGCGATGGTGGTGATGGCGTTCGACGAGACCGGGCAGGCCGACACGGCGGCGCGCAAGGTGGAGATCTGCCGGCGGGCCTACGAGCTGTTGACCGGCGCGGACGTGCCCCCCGAGGACATCATCTTCGACCCCAACATCTTCGCCGTGGGGACGGGGCTGGAGGAGCACGCCACGTACGCGATGGACTTCATCGAGGCGTGCCGCGAGATCAAGGCCACGTGCCCCGGGGCGAAGATCTCGGGCGGCGTCAGCAACCTGAGCTTCTCGTTCCGCGGCAACGACGTGGTGCGTGAGGCCATGCACACGGCGTTCCTCTACCACGCCATCGCGGCCGGCATGGACATGGGCATCGTCAACGCCGGGCAGCTCGGGGTGTACGAGCAGTTGCCCGAGGACGTGCGCGACCTGGTGGAGGACGTGCTGTTCAACCGCCGCCAGGACGCGACGGACCGCCTGCTCGCGTACGCCGACACCGTCAAGGGGCAGAAGGCCGAGCGCACCCAGAGCCTCGAGTGGCGGGAGGGGACCGTCGCCGAGCGCCTGGAGTACGCGCTGGTCAACGGCATCGTGGACTTCATCGATGAGGACACGGAGGAGGCGCGACAGCAACTGCCGCGCCCGCTGGACGTCATCGAGGGGCCGCTGATGGCGGGGATGAGCACGGTGGGCGACCTGTTCGGCGCCGGCAAGATGTTCCTTCCGCAGGTGGTGAAGAGCGCCCGCGTGATGAAGCGCGCCGTCGCGCACCTTGAGCCCTACATGGAGGCCGAGCGGGCCGCGGCGGCCGAACACCGCTCGCAGGGCAGGGTCGTGATGGCCACGGTCAAGGGCGACGTCCACGACATCGGCAAGAACATCGTGGGCGTGGTGCTGGGCTGCAACAGCTATGAGGTGATCGACCTGGGGGTGATGGTGCCCACGCCGGCGATCCTGGACGCCGCCGTCGAGCACGACGCCGACGTGATCGGCGTGTCCGGCCTCATCACCCCGTCGCTGGACGAGATGGTGGGCGTGGCCACGGAGATGGAGCGCCGGGGCATGGGCATCCCGCTGCTCATCGGGGGCGCGACCACGTCGAAGCAGCACACGGCCGTGAAGATCGCGCCGAAGTACTCAGGCCCGGTCATGCACGTGCTGGACGCGTCGCGGGCCGTCGGCGTGGTGGCGTCGTTGCTCGACGCCGACCGCCGCCCCGGCGTGATGGACGCCGAGAGGGCCGATCAGGCCCGGCTTCGCGACGTGCACAGCCGGAAGGCCGAGAAGGGCATGCTGCCGCTGGAGGAGGCCCGCGCCCGCCGGCCCGAGCTGTCGTACGACGACGTTCCCGTCCCGGCGTTCACGGGTACGCGGATCGTGGACGTGCCGCTGGAGGAGCTGGTCCCGTACATCGACTGGACGTTCTTCTTCCACGCGTGGGAGCTGAAGGGCAAGTTCCCGGCGGTCCTCGACCACCCCGAGTACGGCGCCGCGGCGCGCGATCTGTACGACGGCGCCACCGCCCTGCTGGACCGCATCGTGGCCGAGAAGAGCCTCACGGCGCGCGGCGTGTACGCGTTCTGGCCCGCCGCGTCGGACGGCGACGACATCGTGCTGTTCGCCGACGACGCACGCGCCGGCGAGCTGGCCCGCTTCCCGATGCTGCGGCAGCAGCGCCCGAAGGCGGACGGCAAGCCGCATTACTGCCTGGCCGACTTCGTCGCGCCGGTCGACGCGCGACTGGCCGACCACGTCGGCGGGTTCGCCGTGACCGCCGGCATCGGCACCGACGACCTCGTGGCCGCGTTCGAGGCCGAGCACGACGACTACCACGCGATCATGGCCAAGGCGCTGGCCGACCGCCTGGCCGAGGCGTTCGCCGAGTACCTGCACGAACGGGTGCGGCGCGAGTGGGGCTACGAGACCGCGGCGCTCGACAAGGACGCGCTCATCGGCGAGAGGTACCGCGGCATCCGCCCCGCCCTGGGCTACCCCGCGTGCCCCGACCACACGCCCAAGCGCACCCTGTTCGACCTGCTGGGCGCCGAGGGCATCGGCATGGACCTCACGGAGCACCTCGCCATGACGCCCGCGGCGTCCGTCAGCGGCCTGTACTTCGCCCACCCCGAGGCGCGCTACTTCGCCGTGGGGCGCGTGGGGGACGATCAGGTGGCCGACTACGCCCGCCGCGCGGGCGTGGACGTGGCCGACGTCGAGGGCCGCCTGCAGGCGAACCTGGCCTACGAACCAGGCTGACACATCCCCCGGCACGGAGGTTTCGTGCGGTTTGGAACCCGCCCGGGCCGGGAACGGGTTCGCCTGCAGGTCACAACGACCCAGGCGAGGCGAATGATGAGCACGCAGCGATACACGACCCCCGAGCTGAACGGCCGCACCGTCTACAGCGCGGACGGCGAGAAGCTCGGTGATGTGCAGGGCGTCCTCGAAGACGAGACGGGCACGCCGCAGTACGTGGAGATCAAGAGCGGCTGGTTCGGGGCGAAGCGCCACGCCATCCCGCTCGACGGCCTGGCGCGCCGCGACGACGGCGACGACCTCGTGGTTCCGTACACGAAGGCGCAGCTCGAGAACGCGCCGATGCTCGACGAGAACGACGACCTCACCTACGACGGCGAGCGGACGATGGGCGCGTATTACGGCACGGACGTGCGCGAGTGGGACGACACCCGGGACCGGTGGCTTCCCGAGGAAGACCTCAGCCGGGGTCCCACGCCGGAGACCCGCCACCCCGACGGCGCCCGCGACCTCGAAACCGACATCACGCAGGGCCCCACGCCCGAGACCCGCGACGCCATCCGCGCGACCAGCGGCGACCCCGGCGCGGCCGGCCAGCCACAGGCCGACCCCCACACCCGTTCGGACATCGTCACCCCCGGGGACGACGAGCGGGGCGGATACGCGGCCCCCGCATCGCAGGAGGACGCGCGCGGTCGCACCGCGCACGACCCGGGCATGCGGGACGACCCCGCCGTGCACGACACGGGCGAGATCGCCCCGGTGGGCTCAGGCGCGGCGGACGGTGTGCGGAACCGCGACATGCGCGACACGGGCATGCGCGATGACCCCGCGGTTTCCCGTGGCCACGAGGAGCGCATGCGGGACCCCGAGGGCGGGGTTCAGGGCGACCACCGGACGGACGACGAGCACGCCCGGGACGACCGGACCACGCCCGCCGAGCGCCGGGACGCCACCCGCGGCGACCACGAGCCCGACCGGGAAAGCGTCGCGGACGAGATGCGCCGCCGCCTGCGCCGCTGGCGCGAGGACGACCCGGCGCGCTGACGCGCCACCGCGGTGGGCGGCGCCGGGCCGCCCACCGCGTCAGTCACGCTCGAACTGTTCCTTGGCGAACACCAGGCGGGCGCGATACGCGCACTCGGCGAGGGACGCGAGCTTTGCCGCCACGATCTCCTCGGGCAGTTCGTGCATGCCCGGCGTCGACACCACCCACAGGCCGGACGGCGCGAGATCGCGCGCGATATCGACGATGTCGCGCGCGACCACGTTGGGGTCCTCCACGACGGCCGACGTGCCCTCGATGAGGGCGACGACGGCCTCGTCCGGCGCCACGCGGTAGACGCCGGCCGGCACCGCCGCGTCGGTCTCGAACAGCACCGCACCCGCCTCCACGAGCGCGGCGACGTCGCCGGGGCGCGCCTTGACGGGCCGGAACGGCACGGCGTCCCGCGCCGCCCGCCATGTGTCCGGCGTGTCCGCGTCGGCGCCGCTCGCCACCACGTCCACGCCGGCCGCGAGCAGCCGCGGCGCCCACGACGGCGGGCCGGGCAGATGGCCCAGCGCCATCGTGGCCAGCACGGGCAGGTGGATACCCAGACGGTCCAGTTCCTCGCGCCTCACGCCGTGAGTCTGGCAGACCGGGGTCCGGTTCTCCCTCGCCACCCGGATGCCGGGCGAACCGGAGCTCCCGTACCCGGCGCCTCGGACAGCATGTCGCGGACGGCACCGGCACGGCCACCAACCCGGGCATCGACATCGATGGGCGCTCGGGGCCGGGTACGGCGCCACCGGGCCGGACGCCGACGGCCGGTCCGCCAGCCTCCCGGCGGGCCACCACGCATCGGCCTCACATGCGCGTTCACGGACCCGGCGCCATGCCGTTCCGCGGCCCGCGGCGAGCGGAACCGGTCGCGACCCGGGCATCACCGTGAGCGACGCGGGCGCGTTCGCCGCCGTCCAGGCGGGGCGATTGCCGCGACGGGCCTTGACGATCTGTGGCTGGCTCCCGCATGCCGCGGCCCCGGCGCGACCCGCGACGCACGCCGACGCGTCCACCGTGCGGGCCCGGGCGACGGTCCGCGTCGTGGCCGCCCCGGCCCGCGTGACGCCGTCCTGCAGCGGCTTATCCCCGTGTTCCATGGGGCCACTACGATGGCCCCATGGAGGCCCGCCGCGTGGACGTCTGGTGGAAGCGGGCCGGACCCTGGGTGGGCATCGGCACGAGTCCCGCCGCGCTGATGGCGGGCGGGGGGCTGGCCGAGGGACTCGAGGGCGCGACGCTGGCCGCCACCCTCCTGACCGGGGTGGCGGCGCTGTGCGCGCTGGCCACCGCCCAGGGCATCGTGGGTCAGCGACGCGGCGGGACGCTGGTGAGCGTGCTCGAGGCGCCGCTCGGGACGATGGGCGCGCGCCGCGTCGCCGGCGCCGTGATGGCGCTGATGATGCTGGGGTGGTTCGGCGTGAACGTCGACGCCGCGGGCACCGCCGCGGCCCGGCTGGCGGGGGTGCCGCCCACCGCGGGCGTCGTCGCGTTCGCCGTGCTGGCGCTGGCGGTGACGGTGCGGGGCGTGGGACAGCTGTCGGCCGCGGCCCTGGTCGCCGGGCTCGCCACGACGGCGCTCGCGCTGTGGAGCGCAGCCCTGCTCATCCGTCACGGCGACGTGGCGTTCGCGTCGCCACACACGGCCACCGACCCCATCTCGCCCCTGCACGGCGTGGGCCTGATGGTGGGCTACGGCGCCGCGTTCGCGCTGCGCACGCCCGACTTCACCGCCGACCTGGCCCGGGCCCGCCACGTGGTGATGTGTGCCGTGTGGGGCCTGGCAGTCCCGCTGGCCGCGTTCGCCTCCCTCGGCGCGGCCGCCTACGCGTCCACCGGGACCTGGCACGTGGCGCAGATGTGGGGCCGGCTCGGCAGCGACCGCCTGGGGTACGCCATCATCGCGGTCGGCTTCTTCGGGTCCGTGATGACGAACCTGTTCTCGGGTGCGCTGGCCACGGCGTCGGCCACCCGCGCGCGGCCCGCCGTGGCCATGGGGGCGTTCTTCGCCGGCGGCCTCGCGCTGGCCGTCGCGGGGCTGGCGGACCACATGCTGGATTACCTGGTGCTGATGGCCGTCGCCGCCCCGGGGCTCATCGCGCTGTGCGTGATCGGGCGACGCGCGCCCGTGCGGCGTTGGAGCGGACCCGGCCTGGCGGCGTGGGGCCTGTCCATCGCCGCCGGGCTCGTCGCCGCCCGCGTCGTGCCCGCACTGGCCCTGCCCGCAGCCCTCGTGGTCTCCGCGGCCGTCTACGGAGGCGCGCGGCGGCGCCGACCGGGATAATGGGGTCGCGCTCAGGGGGACGAGCCCACCGACGAAAGGAACACATGACCACGCTGGATCCTTCCGCCCTGTCCACCCACGGGATCACGCCGGCAGGAGTCGTGTGGCGCAACCTGTCGCCCGAGTCGCTGTACGAGCACACGCTGAACGAGGGCACCGGCCGGATGGCCCACGGCGGGTCCCTGCTGGTCACCACCGGCAAGCACACCGGCCGCGCTCCGAAGGACAAGTTCATCGTGCGCGAACCGTCCAGCGAGGACCGCATCGACTGGGGTCCGGTCAACCAGGAGATCTCGCAGGAGAAGGCGGACCTCATCGCCGGGGACCTCCGCGGCCACCTGAGCGCCGCGAAGGCGCTGTACGTCGTGGACGCCCGGGTGGGCGCCGACCTCGAGCACAGCACCAACGTGCGCGTCGTGACCGAGAGCCCGTGGCACGCGCTGTTCGCGCGGACCATGTTCATCGTGCTCACCCCGGAGGAGCAGGAGGCGTTCACACCGGACGCCGTGATCCTGCACGCGCCGTCGTTCCAGGCCGACCCGGCCACCCACGGTACGAACAACCCCAACTTCGTGGTGCTCAACCCCGGCACGTCCGAGGTGTTCATCGGCGGCACGCAGTACGCCGGCGAGATCAAGAAGTCGGCGTTCTCGCTCATGAACGACCGGCTGCCCGAGGAGGGCGTGCTGCCCATGCACTGCTCGGCCAACGTGGGCGACGACGGATCGGTGGCGGTGTTCTTCGGCCTGTCCGGCACGGGCAAGACCACGCTGTCGACCGACTCCACGCGCCCGCTGATCGGCGACGACGAGCACGGCTGGGGGTCGAACGGCGTGTTCAACATCGAGGGCGGCTGTTACGCCAAGATCATCAACCTGTCGCCCGAGGCCGAGCCCGAGATCTACGCGACCACGCGGATGTTCGGCACGGTCATCGAGAATGCCATCGCCGACGACGACACGCGCATCCTCGACCTCGACGACGACAGCCTCACCGAGAACACCCGGGCGGCGTACCCGCTGGAGTCGGTGCCCAACTCGGTCGAGTCCAAGCAGGCCGGCCATCCCTCCGTGGTGGTCATGCTGACGGCCGACGCGTTCGGCGTGCTGCCCCCCATCGCGAAGCTGTCGCCCGAGCAGGCCATGGAGATGTTCCTGGCCGGGTACACGGCCCGCGTCGCGGGCACCGAGGTGGGCGTCACCGAGCCGCAGGCCACGTTCAGCACGTGCTTCGGCGCCCCGTTCCTGCCGCAGCGTCCGCGCGTGTACGCCGACATGCTGGGTGAGCGCATCAAGGACCACGACGTCTCGGTGTGGCTGGTGAACACCGGGTGGACCGGCGGGCCGTACGGCGAGGGCCACCGCATGCCCATCAAGACCACCCGCGCCCTCGTCCGCGCCGCCGTGTCGGGCAAGCTCAACGACGCCCCCACCCGTACGGATGAGAACTTCGGCTTCGAGGTGCCCACCGAGGTGCCCGACGCGGACAACAGCCTGCTGGACCCGCGCGCCACGTGGAAGGACCCGTCGCACTACGACGAGAAGGCCCAGAAGCTGGCCTCCGACATCAAGGACGCGGCCGCGAAGGCCCGCCAGCGCTAGCGGGCGCATCCACCCGGGGCCTCCGGTCCCGGGTGGATCACCGCACCTCGGTGACCCGCATCTCCTAGGCTCCGCGGGTGTCCACCGCCGACGCTCGCTCACCGCTCGCCCGCCTGTGGGCGTACGAGGGCAACCACCACGGCCGCGTGCGCCGCGCCGTGCTGTGGACGGTGCTCAACAAGATCTTCGACGTCGCGCCCGAGATCCTCATCGGCATGGCCGTCGATGTCGTGGTGTCGGGCAACGACTCACTGGTCGGGCAGTGGTTCGGCGTGGAGGGACGCGAGCGCCAGCTGGTGTTGCTGGCCGCCGTCAACTTCCTGATCTGGCTGCTGGAGTCGTTCACCGAGTGGCTGTCGAGCTTGGAGTGGCGGCGCCTGTCGCAGACCGTGGAGCACGAACTGCGCATGGACGCGTACGGCCACGTGCAGCGACTGGAGCTGTCGTACTTCGAGGACCGCTCCAGCGGCGGCCTGATGGCCGTGCTGAACGACGACGTCAACCAGCTCGAGCGTTTCCTCGACGTCGGCGCCAACGAGATCATCCGCACCGCCGTCAACGTCGCTCTGGTGGGCCTCGTGTTCGCGGCCATCTCGTGGCAGATGTTCGTCGTGGCGTTTCTGCCGATGCCCGTCATCATCTGGGGGTCCGTCTGGTACCAGCGGCGGTTCCAGCCGCGCTACGCCCGCGTGCGCGAGCAGGTGGGCGTGCTGTCCGGAACCCTGGCCAACAACCTGGGCGGCATCACCACCATCAAGGCGTTCACGGCCGAGAAGCGCGAGGCGGCCCGCGTGGACGCCGACTCGCGGGCGTACATGGCCGCCAACGAGGCGGCCATCCGACTGAGCTCGGCGTTCGTCCCCCTGATCCGCGTGGCGATCCTGATCGGTTTCACCGCCACCCTGCTGATCGGCGGCCACCAGGCCATCGGCGGCGAGCTGCGCGTGGGCCTGTTCTCGGTGCTGGTGTTCATGACCCAGCGCCTGCTGTGGCCCCTCACCCGCCTCGGGGAGGTGATGGACCTCTACCAGCGGGGAATGGCGTCCACCCGCCGCATCCTGGACCTCATCGACACCCCCGTGACAATCGCCCCCGGCGCGCGCGACCTGCCGTCGCCGCCCGCCGGCGCCGTGCGCTTCGACGACGTGCACTTCCGCTACTCCACGGGGCCCGAGGTGCTGCG
>JAGQUM010000017.1 GCA_020438485.1 Thermoleophilia bacterium
TGGTCGCGGTCGCCGCGATGCTCCTTCCGGGGACCTGCTGCAAGTGGCTGACGAGGCGGATGGGGGACGGCTGGGCGGGGACTCCCCACGCCTGCAAGTCCGCGACGACGCTGCGGTCCATGCGGACCACGAGCGGGGTGGGGCGGGCCCGGTCGGCCACCTGGATGCAGCGGACCCGGCGGGGGTCCATCGCGATCCGATCGCCCCGCAGGCGCTTCGTGCGCCGCCAGTCGATGAACCGGCGCGACGCGAGGAACCGGAAAGCGCACGGCGACACGTGCTTGGCGACCTGGGGGCGGCCGCCGGGGTTGTGGAGCACCACCCCGCCGCGGGTGTGGTCACCCATGACGGGCCACAGCCAGCACGCCCGGTCATCCCGGCACGGGGCGGCCTGGGCGGGCACCGCGGGCAGCAGGCAGACACCCGCGAGGGCGGCCAGCACAACGGGGCGGGCGGTCATGCCGCCTCCCCGCGGGGCGTGGTGGCCTCAACCGCCCGGTCCGTCTCCCACGCCTCGATTCGCTCGCGCGTCTCACTGATCGCCCACAGCAACGCCGCGAATGCCCGTTCACGCCGTTCCGGCGGCCACCCATCGACGGGGCCAGTCGGCCACACGCGGGCGACGTCCTCCAGCCCGATCAGGTGGCGCCGCTCGGCCTCCACGGCCGCCACGGACACCGTGGGGGCCGTCCATTCCGGCCACGACGCCCCGTACTCGCTGTCCCCCCCGCACCCGAGGCATCCGCCCGGCAGGCCGTGGTCCTCGCACACTGGGCAGCTCACGACGCACCACCGGTGAGGGCCCGAAGCAGCGCCTCGCGGGCCTGGTGGGTGGTGATCTCCCGCGACCCGTCGCCGCGGAGGCTGGCGCGGGCGCGCTCCTCGGCCCTCACGGCGTCCCCGAAGGCGCCGACCAGTCGGGCCGCCTCGCTGGGGGTCATCGAGTGGTCGCGGTGGCGTGCGCGGGGCTGGTCGCCGCGCAGCTCGGCGTGCTTGGCGTGATGGCGGGTCACGACGCCACCGCCAGCGTGGCGGCCTGCTCGCGGACGGCCTGCACCCGGCCGCCGGGCGCCACCAGGCGCATGCACCGCAACCCGTCCCACACGGCCCCCAGGCCATGCGTGTGGGTGGCGGCCTGGCGGACCATCCGGCGGGCGGACTCGACCTCGTCCAGTACCTCGATGAGCGCCGCGTGCGACCGGTTGAGGCGGGCCATGATTTGCACCAGCTCATCGCGCGTGTCGCCGGTGAGGCAAACCCCGTCGTCGATGAGCCGGTCCTGCCTGGTGATGCTCGTCTTGGGCATTGCTATCGTCTCCTTGGTTGTGCCCGTCCCCATCGGCTTGGCGGTTGAGGGGGCGGGCATCGCTTCTCAGGCGGCGCGCCTGATGCGCAGGCGGCGCAACGCGTCCTCCAATGCGAGGACCGCGGGAAGCCATCCGTCGCCGTCCCCAGGCTCTAGCTGGCGCAGGGTGCCCAGGGCGGTCTTGATGGCGGTCTCTGCCTTCCGGTCCCGCAGGTATCCGGGGGCGGTGAACTGGTCGCGCGGCAGCCACGTGCCACGCTGGGTCGGGTCGGCGAGCAGCAGCCGCAGTTGATGGCCGTCGGCGTCCTCACGGGTGAGGCTCGACACGGCCGCCTGAATCGCGCGACGGTGGCTGTCGCGGGCCGCCTCCTCGTCGCGCCGGCTCAGGATGTCGGCGTCGTAGGCGGCGTTCAGGGCGTCGTCGGTGGTGAAGGTGGCCGTCGTAGCGATGGACGCAACGAGGTCGCGCAGACGTGCGCGCTGTTCGGGGCTCATGCCGTGTCCTCCAAGCCGTTGATGATGTTCGCGACCTCCGTCGACCAGGTGACGAGGAAGTCCGTGACGCGGATGAGCGCCGGGAGGTCGGTGGCGTGCCGCACGATCTCCGAGGGTTCGAACGGCAGCAGCCGGTGCTGCGCGTCACGCATCGCCTTGAGGGCACGGTCGGCCTGGTGGCGGGCGTCCTGCTCGCCACGGCTGGCGCCCAGCGGGATCGGCGTGCGGTCCGGAACCCGCACCCGGTGCGGAGCGGCGTCCACCCCACGGGCCACATCCGGGTCGTCCAGGTCACAGACGTGCGGGTGGTCCGACGTGTCCCGCGGTGGGTCCGGCCGGGGCGGGAAGGCCACCACGTTCGACGACGCCGATGGTGCCGCCGGCGCCGGGGGTGCCACCGGGGCGGTCGGTGCCCGTTCGGCCTGGACGGCCTCCCGGATCACCCGGGCCGGCGGCTGCGGACCATGCTCCTCGGTCACCCGCTGCCACGTGGCCGCCGGGTCCTCCGCACGGGCAAGCTCACGCGTCTGGCCAACGGACGACGGCTTGGGGTCATTTGACCCCAAGCGGCCGACGACCGCTGCGGCCTCGATGTGCCGGTTGGCGTTGCGCCGATCCATCGCCCACCGCTCGCGGCAGTAGTCCTCGAACGTGCCGTGCGTGTCCCGGTACAGGCGCTGGTCACGGATCTCCGCGAGGGCTTGGCCGACCTCCACGAACGTCTGGCGGCCACGCTCGATGACGCCCTCAAGCTCCGTGAGGCGCCGCCGGTCGGGAAGGCCGCTCACGCCGCCGCCTCACCGTCAGACAGCCCCCCCGTGTTGGAGGTTTTGGCAACCTCCGGGGCATGGAGAAGCGTCACCGGAACGTCCAGCGCCATCGCGATGAGGGCAAGGCTGCCGCGCGAAGAGCTTTCGTCGCGCTCAATGCGCCCGATCGTTCGCGAAGTCAGCCCAGTGGCCCGCGCCAGGTGGTCCTGGCTCATCGAAGCCTCGATACGTGCGGCTCGCACCCTTTGTCCCGTGGTGTCCATGCGCCCACTATGCACGTGTCCGGACACTATGTCAAGTCGATATGGCACGACGCTCAGGCTGGACGTGCTGGCGTTGTTGCCGGGTAGCGCACAGGGCAGCATGGAGGACGGGATGTCCTCACTCGGCGACAAGCTCCGCTCAGCGCGCCTGACGCGCGGCGCGACCATTGCAGAGGTTGCTCGTATCGGTGGGGTCCAGGAGCGGGCCATCAGCCGGGTCGAGGGCGGCACGCGCCCGGACCCATGGAGGCTTGCCGCCCTAGCTCGGGGCTACGACTTGCCGCTCGACGAGGTTGTCGGCGACTACATCGCCGACATGCCTGCCGACCAGAGGAGGGGGCTCGTGGAGTTCTCTCGATCGCTGGTGTCTGTCACACCGCTCGAAGGTGACGCCGGTGAGCGCGCCGTAGAGCGTCTCGCAGATGAGGTGCGCGGCGAGCGTCAGCGCATTCGGAAAGCTCGCGGGCAAGCATCATGAGCTTCAACGCGTACACGGGGCGTACCCCGTGCATCTCCCGGGCCGCAAGCGCCACCGCCGCCGCCAGTCGAGCCTCGATCACGGCGACCTCCACATCCCCTTCCATCGCCAACCCCCGTTCGAACACATGTTCGTAACACGGTAAGGCCGCCCACACCACCCGGAAACCACCCAAACGACTAGGACCACCACCATGCGCAGCCTCAAGGCCGGACTGCTCGCCGTCGCCGCGTCCGCCAGCCTCGCCGCAGCCCTCCCAACCACCGCAACCGCAGCAACACCACGAGCCGGTCAGTACTGCAAGAACGCAGACATCGGCAAGACCGCGACGTACAAGGGGAGGCGCGTCAAGTGCGTGCGTGAGGGGTCGCACGCGCGCTGGCGTTACCGCTAGCGTCTACCCGCCCATCCGGGGGGTTCTCACAACTTCTTCACACGGCTAGCGTCGACGGCGTGGCCTACGCCACGCCCACGTCCACAGGTCCATGCAAGGGAGAGCACCGTGAGCGACGAAACCACCCCCCCACCCGAGCCCGACGGGGAGAAGTCCCGGTGGATCGACCGCCGGGTGGAGGCGCTCACCGAAAAGAAGCGTCAGGCGGCGCAGGCTCTAGATGACGGCGACCCCACCGCCGTCGCTCGGGAGATGGGCAAGCGCATCGGGAGCGCGACCCGCCCCTACGTCCGGCACGAGCTGAAACACGTCGCCGAGGTGTTGGCCGACGACGAGCCGATCCGAGCGCTCGCCGGTGGCGAGTACGGCGGCGGACACGGCCTCGTGGTCGCCACCGACCGCCGCGTGTTCTTCTACAAGAAGGGTCGGATCACGGCGACCAGGGTCGAGGACTTCCCGTACTCGCGGATCGGGTCCGTGTCCTCCAAGAAGGGGATGATGTGGGGCACGCTCACGATTCACGCGTCGGGACACGAGGCGAAGATCGAGCAGGTCGATCCGTCCGAGATGGCCGTGGAGATCGCGGACATCGTCCGGGAGATGCTGCACGCCCCAGCGGCGGCCGCCGCCCCATCCCCGCTCCCTCCGCCGCCGGCCGCATCAGCGGATGACCGCCTGCGCCGGCTGGCCGCTTTGCGTGCGGATGGCCTGGTGTCGGACGCCGAGTACCAGGCGAAACGGGCGGAGCTGCTCGGGGACCTCTAGCAGGCGGGTGGCTTAGCCCATCCCGGTTCAGGCGCAGACGGTTTCCGGGCGCTCCTCGTGGACCTCAAGTCCGGTGCGGCGCACGTCGGCGGCGTCGAGTTCGACGAGCGCG
>JAGQUM010000068.1 GCA_020438485.1 Thermoleophilia bacterium
TGGGGCACCCGCGCGGCGGCGGCCAAGAGCCGGCCGCGGCCCGCGGCGCTCCGCGCGAGCGCGGACGCGGCGACCCCGCGGGCACCGGCCAGGGCCTCCGCGGGGTCGTCGGCGAACGCGTAGTAGTCCGAGGGGTAGAACGGCGCCAGGTCCCGGGGCGGCCGCATCAGCCACGCCGATCCGCACGCCGCGCACACCCGGTACGCGAACACCCCCGGCAGGCCGAACATCCGCTCCCGGGCCTCCAGGTGCGTACCCCCGGCGGCGCTGCCGCACGCGGGACACGGAGGCTCGGCGGGGTGGGGCGCGTCGTCCATGGTTTCGCACGGTACGCAACGAAACGGGCGTTGCACCGCCGCGGCCATCGTAAAGATTGGTGCGTCGCCCGCTGCGGGCCCTCCAAATCGACCGGTAGGGTCAGGAACGTTCCACCCACAGTGCCCGCGTGCGGGACCCGACGATCGCGATGATGCCGTCATGAAAATGCGCCCTGTCTCCCTCGGCCTGCTCGTGGCCGGCGTCGCGTTGGCCGCGTCGTCCACGGCCGTCGCGGGCGAACCGCCGAACCAGAACGACCCGTGTGGAAAGGCAGGCCGTAACACGTGCGGCACCACGGGCGTGGGCTCGTACCAGCGGTACCGCTACGGGGTGCGCTGGTTCGGCGACTACCGCGGCGCCGTCGCGGAACTCGGCCGCGCCGCCACGTTCTGCCTGGACCTGCGGTACTGGTACCCGGGACGCCAGTTCAAGTACGCCGAGGTCGACCCGCCCACGCTCCGCAACCGCGACGGCAAGGCCGTGTCCGCCGCCGCCCTATCGCGCATGTCGTACGCCATCTGGAACTACGGGCGCAGCAACTCCCGCAACCAGCAGGCCGCGACGATGCTGTACGTCCATGGCCTCATGGACGACGGCGCGCCGGGCGAGGTCGCCAAGAACGCGCTCGGCCCGGCCGTCGAGGGCGTCTACGACCGTGTCCAGCGCGACGCCGACCGGCTCCGGGGGCCGTACCGCCTGGCCGTCGGCCTCCCGGCACGCCTCACCGTGGGGACTCGGGCGGGCGGGACCCTGCGCGTCACGTCCGCCACCGGCGCCGGCGTCCCCGGCGTGAAGGTCACGCTGACGTCCGACGACGCGTCCGGGCTGACGCGCTCGGTGACGACGAACGCCAAGGGCCAGGCCCGGTTCGACGTGACCGCCTCCGCGGGCGGACCGCTGGGACTGCGGGCCACCACCGAGGCGCTGGCCGCCGCGCGGCCCCGCATCTTCTCGCCGACGGTGGCCGCCGCTGCCCGCAACGGCCAGCGGCTCGCCGCGCCGCAGGGCCAGGTCGTCGAGAAGGAGATCAGCCGCCCGGTGGGCAAGGGCACCGTCGCGGTGACCAGCCGCGCGTTCCCCCAGGCCGTCCCGGCCGGCGGCAACAGCCGCGACCGGGTGACCATCAAGGGCGGCGAGGGGCTGCGGACCAAGGTCGGCGTGGCGCTGTACGGCCCGTTCCCCTCGCGAGAGGCCGTGAAGTGCGACGCGGCACCGGTCGCCACCAGCACGTTCGACACGAACGGCAGGGAGACCTACACCACGGCGGCGACCGCCGTGCAGCAGCCCGGCTGGTACACGTACGTCATCACGGTCCCCGATTCGCCGTCGGTTCAGGGCGTCACGACGCCGTGTGGCGAGCCGTCCGAGACGTTCCGGGTGTACGCCAAGCCGACGATGACCAGCCAGGTCAGCGCGGCCCGCCTGCGCCCCAACGAGAAGCTGTCCACGGCCGTCACCATCAAGGGTCTGTCCGGCCAGACCGTGCCGATCTCTGTGGAGCTGTTCGGCCCGTACGCGTCGGCGCAGGACGCCACGAAGTGCGAGACGCCCCCGGTGCAGACGCAGACGCTGACGGCGGCCGGTGACGGCACGTACTCCACGGAGCCCATCGCGCTGACCACGCCCGGCTACTACGTGTACCGCGAGTCGAGCGGCGGCACCGACCTCGCCATGAAGAGCGAGGTCGCGTGCGGCGATCCCCTCGAGACCGCGGTGGTCGTCGGATCGCCGAAGGTCGTGACCCAGGTCAGCGCCCAGGAGTTGGTGCCCGGCGGGACCATGCACGACACGCTCGTCGTCACCGGGCTGGGCCCGCTCAAGGCCACCATCAACCTGGAGCTGTGGGGCCCCTACCAGAGCAAGGACGAGATGGTCTGCTCGGGTAAGCCCGCGTGGAGCGGCACCATCCAGGCCAACGGCGACGGCACGTACACGTCGCCGGACGTCCGCGTGAACGCCGTGGGCTACTACACGTACCGCGAGCGCATCGCGGAGGCGCCGCAGAACGACGCCGAACTGGGCGCGTGCGGGGAGGCCGCCGAAACAACGATCGTGAAGGCCTCGCCCGAGGTGGTCACCCAGGTGTCCAACGCCGTCGTGCGGCCGGGCGGCACCATCTTCGACCGCCTCAAGGTGGCCGGCGCGGGCACGGGCGCCCTCGACATCGAGCTGGAGCTGTTCGGCCCGTTCCCCACCAAGGGGGCCATCTCGTGCTCCGGCGCGCCGTACTGGAAGGGCACGGTCGCCGCCACGAAGGGCGACGGCACGTACACCTCCCCGCGCGTGCGGGTGGAGAAGGCGGGCTTCTACACGTACCGCGAACGCATCGCGGGCAGCGCGTTCGTCACCGCCACGCAGGGCCAGTGCGGCGAGGCCGCCGAGACCTCGCTGGGCGCCCCGGCCATCAACACCGGGCGCGGCGCGCCCCCCACCGCGAACGTGCGGGCATCACAGGCCGGGGGTGCCGCGCCGCGCCGCATCCGCATCGCCAACCTGTCCATCGACACGCCGGTCGCCCCCGTCGGCATCGACTTGGCGCAGGGTGCGCTGGACGTCCCCAAGGACATCCAGCGGGCGGGCTGGTGGCGCGACGGTGCCGCGCCCGGTGACGGCGCCGGCAGTGTGCTCATCGCGGGGCACGTCGACAGCGCCCGGCGGGGCGCCGGAGCGTTCTTCCGCCTGAAGAACGCCCGTGCCGGCATGCGCGTGGTGGTGACCACCGCGGGCGGCGCCAACCGCACGTACCGGGTCACGACCGTGCGGGCCATGCCGAAGGCCAGGCTGCCGCTGGGCGTGTACGCCACCACGGGCCGCGAGCGGCTGACGCTGGTGACGTGCGGCGGCCCGTTCGACCGCACCATCGGCCACTACAAGGACAACATCGTGGTGACGGCGGTCCCCGTCCGCTGACCCCCGCCCGCACCGCGGCGACGTGACAGCCGGCCCCGCATCGTTCAAGGTGCGGGGTGGCCACGCCGATTCACACCCGGGAATGACGCGCTCACGTTCACTGCTCGGCCTCGTCGCCCTGACCGCCCTCCCCGCGGCGGCCTCTGCACAGCCCATCGCGTCCGCGCCGCCGACGCCGGTCGAGGCCCCCGCGACGGCGCCGCCGGCGTCGACCCCGCCCCGCGTCGCTTCGTCGCCGGCGCCCGCCGCTCCCCGTCGGGACGTCGGCCCCGGAGCTCCCGTCAGGACGGCCGCGTTCGGGTGGGCGTCGCCGTCTCGCGCCCGGCTGGCGGCCCGGGGGTTGTGGGACCGCGGGGACGACCTGTCGCGCGACGCGACCCGGCGGGATCTGGCCCGGGCCCTGATGTCGCTGAAACCCGGTGCGGCCGGGCCGCTGCCGTCCGACGTGGCGGCCCAGGACCCGGCGGCGGGCCCCATCGCGGCCGTCGTCCGCCGCGGCTGGCTCACCACGTCCTCCGGCGCGTTCCGTCCCGACGCTCCCGTCTCGGCCCGCTTCGCCGCCACCGTGATGCTCCGCGCCATGGGACTGGGTCCGTCGCTGCGCGGCCTCGCCCGCGTCGCCACCGAGGACGGCGCGCGCCTGCGCGTGCCCGCCGGATTCGGTCCGGCCGTGCTGTCCCGCGAGCTCGGATTGCGCCACAACTACCCGGCCGCGCTGGACGGCGCGGAGCGCGCCGACGCGTCCCCCATGCGCGCCGCCGACCTCGTGGCGATGGCCGACCGGGCCGGCGCGCTGTCCTTCGCGGCCCGCAGCCGCGCCGCGCGGTTCGCGTCGATCCGGCTGCCGGTGATGAGCGATGCCCAGCGCACCGTGGTGGAGGCCGCGTTCGCCCAGGCCGGGATGCCGTACGTCTGGGGAGGCGACTGGCCCACGTCGGCGTCGCCGTGGGGCGCGCAGGCCCAGGGCGGGTTCGACTGCTCGGGTCTGGTGTGGATGGCGTTCAAGGGCGCGCCGTCGAGCGCCGCGCTGGGGGCGGGCACCGACCTGCGCGGGCGCACCGCCGACGCCATGGCGTTCGAGACGCCGTCCCAGCGCGTCGCGCTCAGCGTCCTGGCACCGGGGGACCTCGTGTTCTTCGGCGACGCCGGCCTGCGCACCCGGCGCGGGGCCGTGAGCCACGTGGGCATCGCGCTCGGCAACGGGTGGATGGTCCACTCGTCGGGATCGCGCGCCGGCGTGGCCATCTCGCCGCTCGACTCCTACTGGGCCTCGGGCCAGGCCCGGGCCCGCCGTCCCGGGGTGTTCGGCGCGCCGCCCGCGCTCACCAGCGCCGAGAAGCGGGGACTCGCCCGCTGACCCGGCGGGTCGCTACAGCGACCAGACCCGCTCGCGCGCCGCGGCCATCACCTCGTCGTCGGTGAACGTGCGCAGATACCGCCGGGCGCTGCCGCTGACGGCGACCCCGAGGTGCTTCTCGATGAGGGCCGTCGGTAGACCCTCGGCCGCCATCTCGGACGCGCACGTGTATCGCAGGCTCAGGGGATGGACGCGCTTCGTGATGCCGGCCCGGCGCGCCAGGCGCGGCAGCAGCTCGCGGACGTACGCCGCTTTCAGCGTCTCGCCGCTGAGCGTGCAGAAGAACGGGGCGGATGGGTCGATGCCCTGGACGCCGCGGCGGTCGGCCCAGCGCCGCAGGACGGCGACCGAGCCCTCATCCAGCCCGATGGTGCGCGACACCCCGCCCTTGCGGGCCGGCACGCGGATGGTCCCGGACTCCAGGTCGACGTCGTCGAACCCCAGGGTCAGCGCCTCGCCGGGACGGAGCCCCGCGCGGTACATCATCACCACGAGGGCGCGGTTGCGGATGCCGGTGGGGGCGCGGTGGGACGCGGACGTGATCAGGTCGCGGGCCTCGTCGGGCGTCAACAGCTCGGCGCGGGACTCCTCCTCGCGCGTCGTGTCCCGGTCCGCGACGCTCGTGCGCTGATCTGACATCCGCTGTCCGCCTTTCTTTGAGGAACCGCGACACATGCGTTCCGGGCGGCCCGGCACACGCACGCCCACCCGTCGGATCACGTCGCGGCCGGACGGTCCTGTGGCCGCGCGCGGCGCGGCTCCCGACCCGCATCTCCGAGAGAACTCGACCCATCCTATTCCCGCGATCAGCGCGCACCACGCCCGCGGGGTGACGAAACGCCACCACTTTGGAACGTTTCACTAAGTCTTATCGAATTTCGGGGCCGGCACCTTCGGGGACCCCCGAAAGGGGGAATCCGTCAGCCGGCGGAGATCGGCTCGGTCACGCCCGGCCCGACCACCGCCGCCACCCGCTCGCGCAGCTCGCGGTGGCTGAACGGCTTGCGGATGTAGGCGTCGGCGCCGGCCGTGATCCCCGCCCGCACGTCGGACTCCTGTGACAGGGCGGTCAGCAGGATCACCGGCAGCTCGCGCGTGGCGGGGTTGGCCCGCAGCGCCCGGGTGACCTCGAGGCCGTCCGCCTCGGGCATCGCCACGTCGAGCACGCACAGGTCCGGGCTGTCGGTGACGGCCAGCCCCAGGGCCTCCCGGCCGTTGGCCGCGCACACCGTGCGGTAGCCGGCCCTGCCCAAGCGGAACGCGACGAGCTCGCGCACGTCCTCGTCGTCGTCGGCGATCAGGATGGTGGGGTGGTCGCTCATGTGTTCGGCCTCCGGGAACCGCGGGACGGTGGCAACGCGGGTCTCCGGCACTCCCTCGGCGATCCGGTGGCGGACTTGAGCGCCGCGTCACCCGCCGGTGGCCCGCAGCCGCCGGACGGCGTCGTCGCGGGCGCGCAGCCCGGCGGCCTCGCGGGCGCGGGCGGCCTCCGCCCACGCGCGGGCACGCCCGATCCGCGCGGCGCAGTCCTCCAGCATCTGCGCCATGGCCTCGGGCGACGACGATCCGGGCTGCAGGCGCTCGCGCGCACACGTCGCGGGGTCGAGGACCTCCGCGATGTCCGCCGGCACGTCCAGCCCCTCCACGCCCACCGCGGCCGCCGCGGCGGCGATGTCCGCGGGGCCCAGTGCGTCCGGGGAACGGCCCGCGTCGGTGGCCTCGCGCACCGCGCGGCCGACGATGTGGTGGGCCGTGCGGTAGTCGACACCGCACCGCATGGCGACGACGTCCGCGAGGTCGGCGGCGACGACGAAGCCCTCGCGGGCGACGGTCGCCATGCGGTCGACGTCGACGCGCATCCCCTCCACGACCCGGGCCGCCAGACGCGCGACGGCCACGGCCTCGTCCATGACGCGCGGCACGGCGCCGTTGACGACGTGGAAGTGGTCGGTGCGGGCGGTGCCGGTGTGCAGCGCCACCAGTAAGCCCGACAGCTCGCCCGCCGCGGTGCCCGCCATCGCCCTGATGACCGCGAGCGCGTAGGGGTTGCGCTTCTGCGGCATCAGCGCGCTCGCGCGACTGTGGGCGTCGGCGAGCTCGACGATGCCGAACTCGCGGCTGGCGAAGATCTCGAAGTCCTGGGCCATCTGCGACGCGTGTGCGAACGCGGTCGCGACGGCGCCCAGCAGGTCGACGTATACGTCGGCCTGCCACGCCGCGTCCTTCGCGTGCAGCACGATTCCGTCGCATCCCAGCAGCTCCGCCAGGCGGACCCGGTCCAGCGGCCACCGCGACCCGGCGCTGCCGCCCGCCCCCGCCACGCTGCGCGCGAGCTCCGCGTGGACGCCACGAATGCGGGCGGCGTCGCGCAGCGCCGGGTACGCGTACGCCAGCATCAGGTGGCCGGCCGTGGTGGGCTGGGCGGGCTGCAGATACGTGTAATCGGCGGCGAGCGCGTCGCGGTGACGGCCCGCCAGCGCGACGAACGCCGCCGCCGACTCGACGAGCGCGTCGTGCAGCTCCACCGCCTGCGCTCGGGCCACCAGTCGAACGGCCACGCGGAACGACTCGCGCCGGGGTCGCCCCGCGGACAGCCACCCGGCGGCCGCCTTGCCCACCCGACGGGTCAGCTCGGCCTCGCGCGAGTTGAACGCGTCGCCCCGTGCGGCGTCCCACGGGAACCGGTCGTCCGGGATGGCGTCCAGCTCGGCGAGGCCGCCCAGCAGGGCTGCCGCCGTGGGCGCGTCGATGCCTCCGCCCTCCGCCAGCGCGACGGCGTGCGCCGTGTCGGCCCACGACATGGCGGCGGCCAGCCGGGGGCCGTGGGAGATCTCCTGCGCATACCCCGAGGCGACGAGCTCGGGCGCGGGTCCGCCGGTGAGCCTGCCGCCCTCACCCAGGTAGCCGGGCTCCCGCGGCGGGGGGGTCGTCACCCTTCGGGGATCTCCGAGACCTCGACCAGCACCTCGCCGACACCCGACACGTCGATGAGCCGGCGCACGGGGTCGGACGGGCGGTAGATCCGCAGGGGGGCCGCTCCCTCGCGGCTGCGCTCGTTGGCCGCGAGCAGCCCGCCCAGGCCACGGCTATCCATGAACGTGACCCCGGAGAGGTCCACCACGACGGGCACGGAGCCGGCCTGCGCGTCGGAGAGCCCGCGCGACACGTCGGCCAGCGAGAGGGCGTCCACGACGCCGCCGACGCGGACCACGACCGCGTGGGGCGTCTCGTCGACGTTGAGGGTTACCTGATCAGACACGGGGCGGGACTCTAGCAAAGCGGGCGTCCGTCCCGCTCCCGGGCCGCCCGGGGCGTGTATTTTTCCCCTCAACGATGTGACCTTTTCTTCCGGAGGCCCAGACCGTGCGCCGACTTCCCCCGTGGATCGTTTTCTTCCTGCTCGCCCTCGCGGTGCTGATGCTGGTCGTCGGCTGGGAGGAGCGCCACGAGGTGGGCTACGTTCCTGTCGTGCTGGGCGTCGTGTGGCTGCTGTTCACGGCGGCGGCCGCGAAGAACGTCCTGGCGGACGAAGAGCACTAGCGGCACACGGGCCCCGTGCGCGCACACCTCGTCGCCGCGCTCCTCGCCGTGGCCGCGCTCGCGGGTGTGCTGGGCATCGCGGCGGGCGTCAGCCGGGACCGCCCGAAGCACCCCGGCCTGGCGGAGGTGGTGGACCAGGCCGTGGCCGAGATCGCACCGTCGGCGAGCGGGGGCGATTGCCCCGACGTGTCGCGTCCCATGCCGATCAACGCCGTGAGGGTCGCCACCACGCTGCTGAGGGCGGTGCGGCGCGACCCCGAGGCGCCCGTGCCCGCCCCGTCCGGCGACGGCGACGTGGCGATTCGCGAGGTGCCGGGCCTACTGGCCGTCGAACTCGACGCGTGCATGCGCGCGGTGAAGACCCCCGGGCCCGGGTGGGAGCGCCTGAGGAATACCCTGACGGGGTAGGGTGATCCGCATGCGGCTCTTCGACCACCCCGAGTCCTCCAACGCGCTCAAGGTGCGGTTCCTGCTCCACGAGTTGAACCTCGAGCACACGCTGGTGCCCATGTCGCTCGGCGGCGACTCCGCGCCCCGCGGCGACCACCCCAGCCCGTTCGGCCTCATCCCCGTGCTGGACGACGACGGCTTCGTGCTGACCGAGTCCAACACCATCCTGCGCTACGTGGCCGACCGCGAGCGCCGCGACGACCTGTACCCCCGCGACCCACGGGAGCGCGCGCGGGTGGACGAGCGCATGGACGCCCTGAGCTTCCAGGTACGCGGGGCCCTGTGGCCCGCCGAGGTCGACGCGCGCCACGGCGACGTGTCGCCCGCGCACCTGGCAGACCTGGAGCGCGCCCTCGACGGCTTCGAGATGCTGATCGCGGACAACGGCACGTGCACGGGCACGTTCTCTATCGCCGACTGCGCGGCGGCGGGACGCCTATGCCACCTGGGAGAGCTGCCGCTGGACCTGGGGCGGTGGCCCAAGATCACACGGCTGCTGACCGAACTCACCACCCGCCCCGCGTTCGTGCGGGCCCTGGGCGGCGCGCTCCCACCGGGAGCCTAGGCCCGCCGGAAGAACAGCGCCGCGTAGGGCCCGATGTCCAGGGTGGCGCCCGCCGGCTGCCCGTCGTGGCCGTCGGCGTCGGCGTGCAGATCGGCCGCCGGGATCCCCGAGAAGTCCGGGTTGTAGACGTCGGCGTCGCTGTTGAACGCGAGGGGCCAGTGACCCTCCGCGGGCACGCCGATGCGGTAGCCGCGGTGCTCCCGGTGGCTCAGGTTCGCCACGATCAACACGTCGTCGCCCGGGCCGCCGTCGGCCCAGCGGTGCAGCACCAGCATGTTGTCGTCGTGGTTGGCGTGCAGGACGGCGACGTGCTGGCCCGTGAGGCCGCGTGTGTCGCCGCCGGCGTTGCGCCGCAGGTGGACGAGGTCCCGGTACATCTGGACGATCCCGCCGAACGACTCGGCCCGGTGCCACTCCAGGGGCACGTCGTCGCGGAAGTAGCCGTCCTGAAGGAACTCCTGGCCCTGGAACATCATGGGGATGCCCGGCGACGCGAACATCAGCGCGGCGCCCAGGGTGGACTGCTTCTGCGCGTGCCAGCCCTGCGAGTCGACCGGGTTGACCTCCTCGGGCACGCGGGCCCGCCCGTTGGCCACCTCGTCGTGGGACTCGGTGTAGATGACCCGCTGGAACGCGTCGTCGTTGTAGCGCGTCGTGACCGCCTCGATCACCTCGTCGAGCGAGCGGTGCAGGTCGTCCATCGCCGTGACGGCCTCGCGGACCGGGTGCACGAACGCCCCGTCCCACTGGGCGTGGAACGCCGCGCCGTCGTCGCCGACCTGCGAGACCCGCGGGTCGCGCTGCATGTCCTCGGCGATGGTGATGCGCCCCGGGAACTCGTCGCGCACCGACGTGTTGACCCAGCGCATCAGGTCCCAGCCGTCCGGCAGGTCCAGGCCGATGCCGCCCACGCTGCGGATGTAGGGCGTCATGTCGTAGCGCAGCCCGTCGACGTGGTGCTGGCGCAGCCACATCAGCGCGTTGTCGCGGATGAAGCGGCGTACCTCCTCGCGGCCGTAGTCGGGTCGGGTGTCGCCCCACGGCGTCGCCGAGCGGTGGTCGTTGTAGAAGTAGATGCCACCCTTGCCGTTCTCGCTCCAGCCGTCGAAGCACCACAGGTCGAGGTCGCTGGGGCCGAAGTGGTTGTAGACGACGTCCAGGATCACCGCGAGGCCCATGTAGTGGGCGGTCTTGACCAGCCGCTTGAACGCGTCGGGGCCGCCGTAGGCCGTCTCCACCGCGAAGATGTGGGCGGGGTTGTATCCCCACGAGCGGTCGCCGGCGAACTCGGCCACCGGCATGATCTGGATGGCGTTCACGCCGAGCGCCACCAGGTGGTCAAGCCGCTCCTGCACCAGGTCGAACCGGCCGGGCTGGTCGGGGCTCTCGGCCACGAACGACCCGACGTGGAGCTCGTAGATGACCAGTTCGTTGTGCGGGGGGATCACGAAAGCGTCGCCTTCCCAGTCGAAGGCGGCGTCGTCGTAGACGACGGCGTTGCCGACCGAGCTCGTGACCTGCCGGGCGTACGGATCGATGCGGTCGAACGTGTTGCCCGCGTGGGTGATGGCGTATAGGTACTCGTGCCCGGCGCGCGCGTCGGGTGACTCCGCGTACCAGTAGCCGTTGCCCTCGGACTCCAGCGGCGTCGCGTCGCCGTACCATTCGTTGAAGTCCCCGCGCACGTGGACGGCCTCGGCGTGCGGCGCCCACACCCGGAACGCCGTCCCGCCCTCGAACGGGATGGCGCCCATGCCGTCGCGACGATCGTTCATGCGGTGGTGGTCCTCTCGGATACGGGTGGCGGGTCGGGCCCAGGGCGGCGCTGCGTCCACACCAGGGCGGCGACGCCGCCGAGGAGCACGACGAGCGCGACCCAGAAGTTGAGGCGCTGCCCAAGGATGTGGTGGGACGGGTCCACGCGCAGCAGCTCGCACACGATGCGGCCGGCACAGTAGAGGATGACGTACAGGCAGAACAGGCCGGGCGGGCGCAGGCGGTCGCCCATGCGCCGGCCGATGACGATCAGCGCGATGCACACCGCGACGTTCCACAGGCCCTCGTACGCGAACGTCGGGTGGAACGTGGCGGCGCTCTCGTAGCCGTCGGGGCGGAACGCGGGGTCCACCTCGAGCCCCCACGGAAGCGACGTGGGACCGCCGAACAGCTCCTGGTTGAACCAGTTGCCGAGGCGACCGATGCCCTGCGCCAGCACGATGCCGGGCGCGGCGACGTCCATCATGCGCATCACGGAGGCCCCGTTGCGGCGCACCACCCACGCGCCGGCCAGCACGCCCGCGGCGATGCCGCCCCAGATGCCGAGGCCGCCCTTCCACACCGCGAACGGCGCCCACCACTCCGGCCCCAGCTGGTCCCAGCTGGTGATGTCGTGGTAGATGCGGCCGCCGATGACGCCGGCGATGGCGCCCCACAGGCCCACCTCCAGGGGCAGGTCGGGGTCGCCCCCGCGCCGCGTCCACCGGCGATGGGACAGCCAGATGGCGGCGGCGATGCCTGCGAGCAGGCACAGCGCGTACATGCGGACGAGGAAGGGCCCCAGGTGGAACTGCTTGAAGGGCGGCGCCGGGATGGACGCAGCCAGGTGCGCCGCGTCGGCGAGCATGACGTTCACAGCGCGGGCGTCCCCAGCTTCTGCAGCTCGGCCGTGATGCGGGTCATCTCACCCGTGACGAGCAGGCCGCCGAACACCACCAGCACCACGGCGCCGACGGCGTTGATGACCCGCAGGTGGCGCTTGAGCACGCCGATGACCCGCGTGGCCTGCTGGAAGAACAGGCCGGCGAGAAGGAACGGCAGTCCCAGACCCAGGGCGTAGACCAGCAGCAGCGATCCACCCAGGTACGCGCTGCCACTGCGCGTGGCCAGCGCCATGGCGGCGCCCAGCGTCGGGCCGATGCATGGGGTCCAGCCGACGCCGAACGCGGCCCCCGCCAGGCCCGCGCCGACGAGCGTGGTGGGTTGGGTCGCGACGTGCACCCGCCGGTCGCGCTGCAGGAACATGGGCAGTCCGCGCCCCAGCAGCACGAGGCCCATGGCCATGACGATGACGCCGCCCACGATCTCGAGCGTGCGCCGGTGCTGGGTCAGCGCGTTGCCCGCAAGGCCCACCGAGACCCCGAGGGCCGTGAACGCGATGGCCAGGCCGACGACGAACGCGAAGGTGGGGACCACGACGGCGCGGCGATTCTCGGCCAGGTCGTCGAAGCCCACACCGGAGACGAACCCCAGGTAGCCGGGCACGAGCGGCAGCACGCACGGCGACGCGAACGACACGAAGCCGGCGGCGAAGACCACCGCGTACGAGACCGGATCGGCGCCGAGCAGCATCAGCGCCACAATGCCACACCCGCGCGGGCGGGGACGCCGCGCGCGGGTGTGGGCGTGTCGCTAGTCGCGGCTGAGCCCCAGGAGGTTCAGGATCATCAGGAACGCGTTGAAGATGTCCAAGAAGATGCTGAGCGCGATCATCACGGCCTCGTCCTCGCCGGCCATGCGCAGGCGCTGGAAGTCGTACATCGTGAAGCCCGCGAAGATCACGAGGCCCACCACGGACCAGAGGATCGGGAAGCCGGGGATGGCCACGAACATCGCGATGACGCCGACGACGATCAGACCCAGGAGCGCCCAGAAACACATGCGGCCGATGGCCGACAGGTCGCGCTTGGTGGCGTAGCCGAACGCGCCGAGACCGCCGACGAACAGGGCGGTGAGCCCGGCGGCCTGGGCGATCATGGTGCCGCCGCCGTCCATGGACGCGTACGCCGCCATGGCGGGCCCGACGGACATGCCCAGCAGCAGGCCGACACCGAACAGCAGGCCCATGCCCAGCTGGCCGTTGCCCGCCTTGCGGGAGAAGCTCATGCCGAGGATCAGCAGGAACGCCCCGCCCCAGCACGCGAACGACACGCCGGAGGACAGGTCGCGTCCCAGGTACGCGCCGAGGGCGACGAAGCCAAGGGTCACGGCCACCATGAACATGACCTGGCCGAACACGGCGCGCGAGTCGGCCCGGGTGATGACCGAGCCCTGGGTGCCGGGACCGGCGTATCCGGTGGTGCCGCTGTAGCCCGGGGGCGGCGGCGGTGGCATGGTGCGGAAGCGGTGCGGATCGTCGGGCGGCTTCGTGCTCATGAAGTCTCCTCGCCGGAAAGGCGGACGCGTTCGTTCGATGGTACCCGGGTTCGCGCGTGCGACCCAGCCCGGGGATGGGTTTTCGGTTAAACCCGGACGTCGGGGATCGGCGGGAAGAGACCCGCCCCGACCGGACAAGAAGGGGCATGGACACACACGAATCCGACGCCGCGGTGATCGCCGCCTCGCTCCGCGACCCTGACCGGTTCGCCGAGCTGTTCGACCGGCATCACGGGCGCATCTTCCGGTTCGTCTCGCGCCGGGTGGGCGTGCAGGCGGCCGACGACGTCGCCGCCGAGACGTTCCTCGTGGCGTTCCGCCGCCGCGGAGACTACGACACCGCTCACGAGGACGCCGCGCCGTGGCTGTACGGCATCGCCACCCGGCTGTGCCGGGCCCACGCCCGCACCGAGAGGCGCCTGCTCACCTCGCCCCCCGGGCCGGCGGAGCCGGGCGCGGACGACGCGTTCGCCTCGTCGGACGCCGCGCTGACCCCCGCCGGACGAGCGCGGCTGCGGCGGGCCCTGGCCGGCCTGCGCCGCGCGGAGCGCGACGCGCTGGCGCTGCACGCGCTGGCCGACCTCACGTACGACGAGGTCGCCGTCGCGCTGGGCGTGCGGCCCGGCACCGTCGCATCCCGCATCTCGCGGGCCCGCGCGAAGCTGGCCGCCGCGTTGGAGCCCGGCGCGCGGGCCGCCGACGGTTCCCCCCTTCTTTCCGTGAACGAGGAGGCCCTCGATGGCTGATGTGAACCGCATGATCGACGCCGCATACCCCGACGCGGCCGACCCCACCGAGGCCCAGACGGCGCGGGCCCGCCACCGGCTGCGCAACGCCGCCGTGGACCCCCGCCCCCGGATGCGCGTCCCACGCATCCGGACGATCGCCGTCACCGGGGCGGCAGCGGCGCTGCTGGGCGGCGCCGGCCTCGTCCGCCTGGTCTCGCCGGGCGACGCGACGATGACGGCCAACGCGGCCGTGGCTCGCGCGCTCGAACCCGCCGCGGTCGCGGCCGCGGGTTCCGGCGCCATCGGCCCCGTCCCCGCGGGCAAGTTCCTCTACGTCCACACGCGGGCGATGAACATGGCGACGAGCGTGGGAGGCGGCGGTGACGTCCGCTACCTGTTCGCCGACGACCGCCAGGTGTGGCTGGCGCCCGACGGCGCGGGGCTGCTGCGCACCTCGTCGCGACCGGTGCGGTTCGTCTCGGGTTCGCGCGACGCATACCGGGCCGCCCTGGCGCAGCCCCGCGGAGCCGAGAACGTGCGGCTCGGCGCGTGCGGTGACTGCCCGGAGGGGACGCCGTCCACCACGGCCGCGTCGTTCGCCGCCGCGGGCGTGGGCGACGACGTGCTGGCCGCCCACGCCGACGACCCCGAGGGGCTCGCCGGGCTGCTGCGCGTCGGCGCGGGGAAGTACGGCGGGCAGCCAACCGAGGACGAGATGTTCACCATGGTCGGCGACGGGCTGCGCGAGTCGCTGCTGTCGCCCGCGGCGCGCACGGCGCTGTTCCGCGTGGCGGCGTACGTGCCCGGCGTGGAGAGCCTGGGGACCCGCACCGACTCCACGGGGCGCCGGGGCGTCGCCATCGCGCGCGTCGACAGCAAGGGGCTTCGCACCGTGCTGATCTTCGACCCGGCGACCAGCCAGGTGTTGGAGGAGCAGTCGATCGCGGTGGACCCACCGCCCGACCTGGACATCCCTGCCGGCACCGTGACCGGACGCTCCACTTTGCTGCGGGTCGGCATCGCCGACGCGGAGGGCGTGCGTCCGTGACGCCCCGCGGGGCCCGGGCGCGACGCCCGGGCCCCGCGGCGTGCGGCTGGCCGGTCACCCGCCGGACGGCCCGACGGCGCCCGCTCGACCCCGCGCCACACGCGCGTCGCCGCCGGACGTTCGGGGATCGGGGGCCCGGGGTGACGCCCCTGGCCCCGCCGCCGCTCATCACGCCGCGCGGCGACGGACCCGGAACGCGGTCGGGGCCCCGCGGGCCCCGACCCTCACCTCGTCCCGGCCCGCGCTACGAGCAGCCGGACGTGCTGCCGCAGTTCTCGCACTTGTAGCAGGTGCCCGAGCGGATCATCGTCCAGCCGCACGTGCCGCACAGGACGCCGTCGTGCTGGCGGAACGTGTACTTGCCGCCCCGGGTCGGGGGAAGCGCCAGCTCGGTCTGGCCGTTGATCGCCGCCGGGGCCTGCTCGGCCTGCTCCGCGTCGGCGTCGGCCGGCGCGTCGACGGCCTGCTGGGCGTGGTCGCGGATCTGCTCCGTGATGATGCCCACCATCTGCTTCTCCTCCTCGGTGAGGAACTTCGAGCCGAGGAAGCGCACGACGTAGTCCACGATCGACTTGGCCATCGGGATCTCGGGGTTGCCCGTGAACCCGGACGGCTCGAACCGCATGTGGCTGAGCTTGTCGGCCAGGATCTGCAGCGGCACGCCGTGCTGCAGCGCCAGCGACATGCAGATGGCCAGGGAGTCCATGAGGCCCGACACCGTGGAGCCCTGCTTGGCCATCTTCATGAAGACCTCGCCGGCGGACCCGTCCTCGTACTTGCCCACCGTGATGTAGCCGTCGTGGCCCGCGATGGAGAAGTGGTGCGTGATCGCCTCGCGCGTGTCGGGCAGGCGCCGGCGCACGGGCTGGGCGCTGGCGGCCTGCGCCACCGCGTCGGCCCCCGCCTTGTTGCCCGTGGACAGCGGCTGCGTGCGCTTGGAGCCGTCGCGGTAGATGGCGAGCGCCTTCACGCCGCTCTTCCACGCCAGCATGTACGCGCTCATGATCTCCTCGGGCGTCGCCTCGTTCGGCATGTTCACCGTCTTGGAGATGGCACCCGAGATGAACGGCTGCACCGCGCCCATCATCAGGATGTGGCCGCGGTAGTGGATGGACCGCGTGCCGTTCACCGGCGTGAACGCGCAGTCGAACACCGGCAGGTGCTCGACCTTGAGGCCCGGCGCGCCCTCGATGGTCTCGTGCTCGTCGATGAACGCGACGATGTCCTTCACGTCGCCCTCGTCGTAGCCCAGCGTGCGCAGCGCCCGCGGCACCGTGTTGTTCACGATCTTCATGACGCCGCCGCCGACCAGCTTCTTGTACTTGACCAGCGCGATGTCGGGCTCCACGCCCGTCGTGTCGCAGTCCATCATGAAGCCGATGGTGCCCGTGGGGGCCAGCACTGACGCCTGAGAGTTGCGGAACCCATGCTGGGAGCCGCGCGCGACCGTGGTGTTCCACGCCTCGCGGGCCGCGGCCAGCAGGCCGTCGTCGCCCACCAGGTCATCGCGGATGTCGTCGGCCGCGCGCTGATGCATGCGCATGACGCCCTGCATGGGGGCGGCGTTGGCCGGGTAGCCGGCGAACGGGCCCATGCGCTCGGCCAGGCGGGTGGACATCTCGTACGCGCGTCCCGTCATCAGCGCCGTGATGGCGGCGGCGTACGCGCGGCCCGCGTCCGAGTCGTACGGCAGACCCTTGCTCATGATGAGCGCGCCCAGGTTGGCGTACCCCAGACCCAGCTGGCGGTAGTTGCGGGCGTTCTCCTTGATCTTCTCGGTGGGGTAGCCGGACCGGGCGACGATGATGTCCATCGCCGTGATGGTCACGTCCACGGCCTGGCGGAACTCGTCCACCAGGAACGCGCCCTCCTCGTCGACGAACCTCATGAGGTTCAGCGAGGCCAGGTTGCACGCCGAGTCGTCGATGTGCATGTACTCCGAGCACGGGTTCGACGCGTTGATGCGGCCCGACGCGGGGCACGTGTGCCACCGGTTGATGGTGGTGTCGTACTGCATGCCGGGGTCGCCGCACACCCAGGCGGCATCGGCGATGTCGCGCATCAGCTCGCGGGCCTTCACGGTCTCCATGACCTCGCCCGTGGTCACCGCACGCAGGGGCCAGTCGCCGCCCGCCTCGCTGGCGTACATGAACTCGTCCGTCACGCGCACCGAGTTGTTGGCGTTCTGGAACTGGATCGACTGCCAGACCTCGCCGTTGATGCCCATGTCGTAGCCCATCTCGCCCAGCGCCCAGGCCTTCTTCTCCTCCTCGGCCTTGCAGCGGACGAAGTCCCCGATGTCGGGGTGGTCGACGTTCAGCACAACCATCTTGGCGGCGCGGCGGGTGGTACCGCCGCTCTTGATGGCGCCCGCGCACGCGTCGGCGCCACGCATGAAGCTGATGGGGCCCGAGGCCGTGCCGCCGCCGGACAGCAGCTCCTGGGAGGAGCGGATGGTGGACAGGTTGATGCCGGAGCCCGACCCGCCCTTGAAGATCATGCCCTCCTTGCCGACCCAGCCGAGGATCGACTCCATCGTGTCCTTCACCGACAGGATGAAACAGGCCGAGCACTGCGGGTCCTCGCGCGTGCCCACGTTGAACCACACCGGCGAGTTGAACGCGACCTTCTGGTTGACCAGCAGGTGCATCAGCTCGGCCTCGAACGCGTCACCCTCGGCCTCGTCGGCGAAGTAGCCCTCCGCGTCACCCCAGCCGCGGATGGTCAGCACCACGCGGTCGATGATCTGCTTGACGCTCGACTCGCGCTGCGGCGTGCCGGCCGCGCCGCGGAAGTACTTGGACGCCACCACGTTCGTGGCGAGCTGGCTCCACGTCTCGGGGATCTCGAGGTCGTTCTGCTCGAAGTAGCTCTGCCCGCCCTCGCCCGTGATGCTGGCGGATCGGCGATCCCACGCAACCTCGTCGTAGGGGTGGACGCCCGCGGTCGTGAAGAAGCGCTTCACGCCGAGCCGCGCGTCCGACTCGTTCTCGGAGGTCTCGACCGTGGGGTCGATCGCCTCAGTCGCCATCGGGAACCTCCCGGGATCCGGTGTGTGTCAGGTGTGGTTCGTCGTTCGGGGGCTCCGGGGCCTCCTGGCCCGCGGTCTCCCGTCCTCCCCGCAGCGCCCTCAGGCGGGTGCGGCCGGCGGGCCGCACGGGGAAGTCAAGCGTCTCGAACATGTGTTCGTCAAGCGTGGTCTGGCCCCGCGGCAGCGGGGGCTCGCGCTCCAGGCGCTCGAGCTCCTGCTCGAACTCCTCCAGGTCGGCGAACTGCCGGTATACGGACGCGAACCGCACGTACGCGACCTGGTCGATCTCCTTGAGCCGCCGCAGCGCCAGCTCGCCGATGGCCTTGCTGCCCACCTCTTGGCGGAGACGGTTGCGGATATCGGCCTCGATGTCGCGCACCGCCACGGTCAGGAGGCCGGTGGGCACGGGGCGCTTGTGGCACGCCCGCCGCATCCCCGCCAGCAGCTTGTCGCGGTCGAACGGCTCGCGCTCGCCGCTGGCCTTGACGACCATTATCGGGATCTCCTCGACGCGCTCGTACGTGGTGAAGCGCGTCTTGCACTCCAGGCACTCGCGGCGGCGCCGGATCGCGTCCTTCGTGTCGGACACGCGCGACTCCACGACGCGGTGCTCCGTGTGCTCGCAGTATGGGCAGATCATCGGAGGCGAACGCTATCCCTGGTGTGCGGTTAATGTGCCTGACGCTATATTCAGCGTCGCGGGCGGCATTCTTGCCCGGAATCGACGATCGCACAAGCGCCGGGGGCGCCGGATTCGGACCCCGCCCCGGAACAAGCGGGAAAAAGGCTCGGCGCGCGTCCGAGCGACGCGGTCCTAGTTGAGGAACGACACGCGCGTCAGCGGCCAGTACGTGATCTCGGCCTGTCCGATCACGCTGGAGATCGGGACGAACGGGTCGACGGCCGGGTTGGCCACCTGCCCGTCCCCCTGCCGCCCCCACTCGTGCGAGTCGCACGAGTCGCCGCGGTTGTCGCCCAGCACCAGGATGTGGTCACCGGGAACGCGCACGAACCGCCGGCCGTACGGGTTGGCCAGCGGCCCCTTCACCGTCAGCGGCGTGCCGTTCACCAGTGTGGGCCCGCCGCGCACCACCTCCACGAGGTCGCCGGGCAGGCCGATGACCCGCTTGACGAACGGCACGTTGCCGGCGGGCTGGCCGCACGACGCGATGGCGGCGGGCGGCGGGGTGAACACGATGATGTCGCCGCGGCGGATGTCGCGGAACCGGTAGACGAGACGGTTCGCGATGACCCTGTCGTGCGCCTGGATGGTGGGCACCATCGATCGCGTGGGGATCTCGTACGGCTTGGCCAGCGCGCTCTGGATGACGAACGCCAGGCCGAGGGCCACCATCGCCGGCAGGATGAACTCGCGGGCGATCCGCCTCATCGGGGAGCGCTAGGCCGCGTCGGGCGGGTCGTCGCCGCCGAACTGGTCGTCGTGACGGCGGCGGCGAGCCACGACGGCGGCGGCCGCGATCGCCACGAGCGCCAGGATCGCCGCCAGGATCGCGATGACGGGAACGCCGCCGTCGTCCTTGGACGTGTCGACCGCCGCGGTCGTGATGCGCCCCGCGCACTCCGCCCGCTTCTCGGCGATGACGTCGGTGGCGCCGCTGTACTGGGCCTTGTCCCGCCGGGCGATGGCCAGGGCCGCGTTGAAGTCCTCGGTCGAGTAACACCGCTCGATGGTGCCGCCGCCGTTCGGCCCCGTCGCGAAATCGTTGAGCACGTCCTGGGGGGAGGCCAGGACGGGGGCGACAGAGAATAGGCTGCCGCAGATCGCGACCAGCAGCACGAGGACGAAGCGACGGACCAGCGGGACCACCTCACACGGGCGCGTCAGCGCCGGAGCCAAAGCGCCGACGACTGTAGTGGGCGTCCACCCCGCTCGCAAGCGCCGATGGCCCTGGGGTTCGCGGCGGCCGTCGCGTGGGCGGCCGTCTGCACCCTCGACGGCGGCATGGCGATGGGCAACAACCCGGGCACGCCCGGCACGCTGGGGGCGGCCGCGGGGCTGACGGCGTTCGCCGTGCTGGCGGCGTGGGGGTTGTGGCGGTGCCGCGGGCGCGTCGACCGTTGGGGGGGCGCGGCGCTGGCCGCGGCCGCCGCGTGGGCCGCATGGAACGCCGCGTCGGTGGCCTGGGCGGTGGAGCCCTCGCTGGCGTGGCTGGCCGCGAACCGCGCGGTGATGCTGGCCGCGGCCATCGCGGTGGGCGTGTCGCTGGCCGCGGTG
>JAGQUM010000018.1 GCA_020438485.1 Thermoleophilia bacterium
CACGGCCAGCGCCGCGCCGAGCGCCGTCGCCGCGAGGCCCGCTCCCGCAGCGAGCGCTGGAACGGTGGCCGCGAGCGCCGTTGCGACGTCCGCGGGTGCGGCGTCACCGGTGCGTGTGGCGCGCGCGAGGTCGCCGAACCGCCGGGCGACGCGCCGGACGCGGTCGTCGAACCCGTCGCGCGGGCCGGCGTCGCCGCGCACGACCGCGGCCCCGCCACCGGTGTGACGGGTCGGGCCCCCCGGACGGCCGCCACCCCCGGGGAGGCCCGAGAGGCGCACGAAGCACGGGCGCCGGCCCAGGTCGCTCAGGTCGGAGGCACGGCCGCCCGCGGCGCCTACGTAGGCGGCCGCGTCCAGAGCCGCCAGCCACCGCCGCGAGCCCGACGCGCCCGAGGCCCCCCTCCGGGGCCACACCACCGCGACGCGCGCGTCGGCGAACCGCGCCGCGACGTCGACCAGGGTCGCCGCGGTGACGGTGTCCCCCGGGCCGATGACGCCCACGACGACGTCGTCGTGACGCCGCCGCGGCGCCTCGGGCCCGTGCGCCACGTCGTGCAGCAGCGCGAGGAGGCGGGCGGCGTCGTCACCGGCGCCGCGCGGCCGGACGAGCCCGACGCGCGGGTTCGCCCGCCGGGTCACCGCGTCGATCACGTCCCGCCCGTCGGCCAGGTCCGCAACCAACACGGCCGTGAACGCCCGGGGGAGCGCAAGGGCGGCGTCGACGGCCGCGTCCAGTCCTTTGACGCCGCGCGCGGCGACGACGATCACCCAGAACGGCGCCGGCCCGGTTGCGGCCGGCGGGCGGGGCCGGCCCCCCCGCAGCGGGCGATGCCTGCCCCCCCGCAGCGCGACGCACACCCCGTGCAGCACCGGCACGGTGGCGATCAGGACCATGGCGAGGAGCACGCCCAGGGAGGGCAGCGTCACCTGCGTCATGCCGCCGCCTGGCCCCGCGCGCGGTGATCGGACATCCGTGCCTCGCCTTCCGTGACCGAACTGGCACGGGAAACCTAGGAGAACCTCACAGCTCCCCGCACCACCTGTTCGTATGGTTCGTCACGCCCACACTCCCGGACCGTCGAGCCCGGGGACGCCCGCCCGGCCCGGTCACATGCCGAGGCGATCGAGCATCCCGTCGTCGTCGCGCCAGCGCCGGCGGACGCGCACGAACAGGTCGAGGTGGGTCTCGTACCCCCACGCCACCGTCAGGGCCCTCCGGGCCGCCGTGCCGATCTCGCGGATCATCGCGCCGCCCTTGCCCACCACGATGCCCTTCTGGGAGTCCGTCTCGACCAGGACGACGGCCTCCACGCGCACGCCGCCGCCGCGAGACGCCGAGATGTCCTCGATCTGCACGGCGATCGAGTGCGGCACCTCGTCGCGAAGCCGCACCAGCGCCGCCTCCCGGATGAGCTCCGCCGCCACCTCCTCGGGCGTCTGGTCGGTGACCAGACCCCCCGGGAAGTACGCCGGCCCCTCGGGCAGTACCTCGGGAAGGCCCGCGCGAAGCGCGTCGAGCCCTTCGCCCGTGAGCGCACTGACGGGGTGCACGGCGCGGAAGTCCGGCACCAGGGACGCGCCCTGGGCGATGGCCCGGGCGATCGCGCCGGGGTCTGAGGCGTCCGTCTTGTTGACGACCACGATCGCGGGGATGCCGGCGGCCCTGACACGCTCGGCGATGAAGCGGTCTCCCGCCCCCACCGCCTCCTGCGCGTTCAGCATGACGATGGCCGCGTCGCAGTCGGCGAGGGTGTCATCGACCGTCGCCTGCATACGGCGCGTCAGGCCGTCCCGGGGCGTCTGGAACCCGGGGATATCCAGCAGCACCGCCTGCCAGCCGTCGCCGTGGACGGCCATCGCGATGCGCCGCCGGGTGGTCTGGGGGCGCGGCGATACGGCGGCGAGGTGGACACCGGACAGCGCATTGGCAAGCGTGGACTTGCCCACGTTGGGCCTTCCGGCCAGCGCCACCATGCCGCTGCGGTAGGCCCCGTTCAACCGAGAACCCGGAACACCAGGATGGTCACGAGGATACCCACGAGCGCCCCGCCCAGCACCTCGAACGCGGAGTGGATGCCCCCCTCCACGCGCGACTGGGCCACGAGCATCGCCATCATGAACGCCAGCATCGACACGAGGACGGCGTGGCGCAGGGGGTCCGTGACGATGGTGATGGCCGTCCACGCCGAAAACGCGGCGGCGGCGTGCCCGGAGGGCCAGCCGCCGCGCAGCCATGTGCCGCTCTGCGTCAGGGCCTTCAGAGCGATGGCGGTGAGCGTCGTGAGGATGAGGGCCGCGACGACCAGCAGCACGGGCGTGTCGCGGATGCCGTCGATGATGTCGCGCCGGGGCTGCGCCAGGTGGTCGTAGAACACGAGGTACGCGACGGCCAGGGCGTTCGTGGCGGCGACCAGCACGGCGCCGGCCGCGACATCCTTGGCCACCTTCACCAGCGGGTGGTAGTCGGTGACCACCGCGTCGATCGCGGCCTCGATGGCGGTGTTGACCATCTCCGCGATCATCACGAGCGCGATCGCGCAGAGCACCGCCAGCATCTCGAAGCGCGTGATGTTCACAACCAGGCCGGCGATGACGATGGCGAAGCCGGCGACCGCGTGCACCTGCATGTTGCGCTGCGTGCGCAGCGCGAACACGATCCCCTCGAACGCCCACTGGAACGACCACCGCAGCGACCCCTGGCGGGGCAGGGCCGCCGCCCGGCGCGAGCGGAAGAGCGGCAGGCCGCGCAGGCGCTCCCCCAGGCGGGGCCGCGGGGCGTCGTCGCCGCTCACGCGCCCTCCGCCGCCCCGCGCGCGTCCACCAGCACGTCCTGCAGGCGCAGCATCTCGCCCTCGTCGGTCTCGTGGTCGTACCCCAGCAGGTGCAGCAGGCCGTGGATCGCCAGCGTCTCGAGCGGCTCCTCGGCGCGGGACGGGCAGATCACGATGTCGCCCAGCTCGGGGGGCGGCCCGTCGTCGGGCCATCCGGCCAGCACGTCCGGCCCGTCGACGGGGAACGACAGGACGTCGGTGGGACCGTCCTTGCCGCGGTGCTCGCGGTTGATGGCGGCCATGCGGTCCGCGTCGACCACCATCAGCCCCACGCTGGCGCGGTCGACGCCCAGCCGCCCGCACACCCAGCGCACGACGTCCTCCAGAGGCCCCGCGACGTCCGCCGGCGCGTCGACCTCGACCTCGATCACGCGGGGCCCGCGCCGTCGGACGCGGCGTACGCGTCGACGATGCTCTGCACCAGGCGGTGGCGCACGACGTCTCGTCGGTCGAGCATCTGGAACGAGATGTCGTCCACCCCCTCCAGGATCTCCCGTACCTCCACCAGGCCCGACCGGTTGTCGCGCGGCAGGTCGACCTGCGTGATGTCGCCGGTCACGACCATCTTCGAGCCGAAGCCCAGCCGGGTCAGGAACATGCGCATCTGCTCGGGTGACGTGTTCTGAGCCTCGTCCAGGATGATGAAGCTGTCGTTGAGCGTCCGGCCGCGCATGAACGCCAGCGGCGCCACCTCGATGTGGCCGCGCTCGAAGAGGCTCTCGACCCGGTCGGCATCCAGCATGTCGTGCAGCGCGTCGAACAACGGCCGCAGGTACGGGTCGACCTTCGCGGCCAGGTCTCCGGGCAGGAAGCCCAGTTTCTCCCCCGCCTCCACGGCCGGGCGGGTGAGGATGATGCGGCCGACCTCGCGCCGGGTCAGCGCAGCCGTGGCGAGCGCGACGGCCAGGTACGTCTTGCCGGTGCCGGCCGGACCGATGCCGAACGTGATGGTGTGGTTGCGGATGGCATCGACGTAGGCCTTCTGCCCCGCCGTGCGCGGCGTGATGATGCGCTGGCGGTTGCGCCAGATGAGGTCGTCCATCATGGACCCCACGGGCTGGTCGCTCTCGACGGCGCTGGTCAGCATGGCCACGCCACCGGGCCCGAGGGGCCGGCCGGCCTCCACCAGGCTGGACAGCTCGCCGATGGCGGACGCCGCCTGCTCGACGCGCGCGTCGTCGCCGTCGAGCGTCACCCGGTTGCCGCGCAAGGCGATCGACAGCTGGAGGCGCTCCTCGAGCTCGCACAGGACCTGGTCGTATTCCCCGGCCAACTCGACGGCCACCTCGTCGGCGACCTCGATCACGCGCTGCATACGGTGCGGTTCCTCACATCGACTCGGACAGTGCCTGGCCCCCAAGGACGTGCCAGTGCAGATGAAACACGGACTGGCGGGCGTCCGGCCCGTGGTTGGTGACCACGCGGTACCCCCCAGCGTCCAGGCCCAACCGCGACGCCACGGCCGCGATGAACACCGGCATCCGCGCCCGCGTGGCGTCGTTCAGGCTGGCGACGTCCGCGATGGAGGACACGTGCGCGCGGGGGATCACGAGCGCGTGCACGTCCGCGAGGTTCTCCAGTGGCCGGAACGCCATGAACAGGTCGTCCTCGTGGACCAGATCGGCGGGCAGCCCGCCCGCCGCGATGGTGCAGAACACGCAGTCGTCGCTCATCACGCCTCCGTCGCGTCGTGTGCCTGCGGGGATCGTGCCAGGTGGCCGCGTGCCGCGAGCGCCAGCGCCACCCCCACGAGCGCCGCGGTCTCGGCCCGCAGGATCCCCGCGCCGACCGTGCACACGTCCACGCCCGCGCGGCGCGCGCGTTCGACCTCGGCGCGCGAGAACCCCGCGTCGGGACCCACCAGCAGGCCCGTCGACGTGAGGCAACCGGCGTGGCGTGACAGAACGTCGTCCAGCGGACGGTCGCCGGACGGATCGAGCATCACCAGCTCCAGTGTCCCCGCACCGGCGATGGCGTCGTCGAGGCTCACCATGCCCTCCACGCGCGGCAGGTGCCCCTGCCCCGACTGGCGTGCCCCCGCCTCGGCCACACGCACCATCCGCTCGCGGCGGCGCCGCCACGCGTCCGGCTCGGGCACGCGCCGCGCCCGGTCCGTGGTCATCATCACGATGCGGGGGACGCCCAGCTCCGCGCACTTCTCCACCACGGTGTCGATGCGGTTCCACTCCGCGATGCCCTGGAACAGCACCACGGGGGCGGGCGCCGGTCCGGGCCGGGGCCCGGCCAGCAGGCGCACACGTGCCCCGTCGTCGACGGCCTCCACGACGGCGGGCCAGATGACGCCCTGCCCGTCGACGATCTCCAGCGGGTCGCCCGGCCGCCGCCGTACCACGCGGGTCAGGTGGTGGGCGTCTGACGGGGCCAGGGCGACGACGTCTCCGGGCGACGGCGCCCCCGCGACGAGGTAGCGGAACGTGTGCCTCACGGCGCCACCAGCAGCGCCGTCCAGTCGTCGGCGTCGCGCCGGTCGCGCACGCGCAGACCCAGGGCCGCCCACTCCCCGGCCACGGCGTCGGCCTCGGAGGGGCGCAGGCCGCTGAGCACCGCGGTGCGCGGCGGCCGGACGGCAAGGCGGCGAGCGAGGGTGGCCAGCAGGCCGGACGTGAGGTTGGCGGCCACCACGTCGGCCTCCGGCAGGGGGTCCGTCGCGATGTCGCGGCGCGCGACGGTGAGCGCCACGCCGTTGGCGCGCGCGTTCGCGAGCGTCGCGTCGACGCACAGCGGGTCGAAGTCGACGGCCGCAACCGGTTCGAACCCCAGCCGTCGGGCCGCGATGGCCAGCACGCCCGAGCCGCAGCCGATGTCGGCCAGCGCGCCCGGCTCGACGCCACACAGCAGCTCCAGGCACCCCCTCGTGGTGGCGTGCTGGCCCGTGCCGAACGCCATGCCGGGGTCGATGACGACGTCCGCGAGGCCCGGGTCGGGCTCCACCCACGGCGGGCGTACCATGAGGCGCCCGGCGACGCGTATGGGCCGGTGGAACGCCCGCAGCGCGTCGCGCCAGCCGTCCCCGGCGTCCTCGGACGCCACGCCGGCGACGCCTCCCAAGCGCCCAAGCCCGTCCGCGACGGCCGCGGCACGCGGCGCCGGCACCCAGAACACCAGCTCCGGCGCGCCCCCCGGGGCAGATCGCTCCTCGCAGCCGGACTCCGCGATTCCCGTGGCCTGTACGAGGATCAACTCGACGTCGGCCCCCGGTGCGAGCGTGGCCGCGACTCGGACGAGGGGCGGATCGGTCACCGGGTCAGCGGAACGCGTTCTTCAGGCGCCCGAAGAAGCCGGGCTCCTCGCTGTACGCCCGTTCGTCGACGAGCTCGGCCAGCCGCTCCACGGCGGCCCTGCCGTCGGCGCCCTGCACCTTGGGGATACGCACGTCGAACATCACCCGCTGGTCGCCGCGGCCGCGGCCCTGGAGCGCCGGGAAGCCCTTACCGCGCAGGATCACCTGGTCGCCGGACTGGGTGCCGGCGCGGACCTCGACGTGGGCCTCACCGTCGACGGTGGGGACCGTGATGCTGCCGCCGATCATGGCGTCCGTGGCGGGAATCGGGACGCGGGTCACGACGTCCAGCCCGTCGCGGCGGAAGCGCGGGTCGGCGGCGACCTCGACGTGGACGTACAGGTCGCCGGGCTGGGCCCCTTTCTCGCCCGCGTGGCCGCGCCCCACCAGGCGCACCTGCTGGCCGGATGCGATGCCCGCGGGGATCGTGACGTTGAGCGTGCGCTTCTCGGCCTTGCGCCCCAGGCCCTGGCAGTCCGGGCACGGGCTCGACGGCACCTGGCCGCGCCCGTGGCAGTCCGGGCAGACCGCGGTGCGCAGGAACTGACCGAACGGCCCGCGGGCCACCTGGCGCACCTGCCCCTGCCCCTGACACATGCCGCACCGCTGCAGCGTGGACCCCGGCGCGTTGCCGGTGGCCTCACACGCGGCGCATGGGGCGACGGCCTCGAACTCGACCGTCCGCTCCGTGCCCGTGGCGGACTCGGCGAACGTCACCTCCACCTGCACGGCGGCGTCCTGGCCGTGGGCGGCGCGCTGCTGGGCGCGCCCGAACATGTCGCCGCCGAAGAACGCGTCGAACAGGTCCTGGAACGAGCCGAAGTCCGCGAAGTCGGAGGCGCCCCTGCCACGCAGGCCGTCGTGGCCGTACGTGTCGTACAGCTCGCGCGACTCCGCGCTCGAGAGCACCTCGTACGCCTCCGCCACCTCCTTGAACTGCACCTCGGCGGCGGGGTCGGGGTTCACGTCGGGGTGAAGCTCCCGTGCGCGACGGCGGAACGCCTTCTTGATGGTGTCGTCGTCGGCGGAGCGCTCGACGCCGAGCACCTCGTAGTAGTCGCGCTTTTCGGCCATGTGTGACCGGGATCCTACCAACGGACCCCCCGGGGGCCCGCGCGGCGGTGGGGCCGCGCGGGCTGCGGTCCCTACCAGCGGTAGCTGGCCTCGCGCGACAGGAAGAACCCGTGGCCCGTGTGGCTGGAGCGACACGAGATGCCGCTGACCCGGCTGGTGCACGAGAACGTGGATGCGCGCCAGCGGTATCCGTAGCCCAGCGTCCACCCGCCGGGCAGAGACGATGACGTGAACCCGGTGCGGGCCCCGCCGAACGAGCGCAGCATCGCGTAGCGCCCGTTCGACGCCGACACGCAGCCGACGCCCTGGCCGGAGACGTACGCGCAGCGGATGTTGCCGGAGGGGGTCTGGAATGACGCCGTGTCGGCCGCCGTGGCGGGAGCGGCGGCGGCGGCGGCCGCGACGGTGGCCAGGGCGGCGGTGGCGGCGATGCGGCGGAGGGGGATCATCGGGGGCTCCTTGGGTGGCGGTGGGAACGCTCACCCGGTACGACGCCCACGCCGCCGGATCCGTCCACGCGGGCGGCGGGAATAGTCCCGGCCCGCCCGTCGTCGGACCGGGGGGTCAGGCGACCGCCCGGTACACCCCCTGCACCTGCGCGCCGATGGCGTCCCACGAGAAGTGCTCGACGGCCCGCCGCAGCCCCGCCCGGCCGTAGCGCCGTGCCCGCTCGGGGTCGCCGATGGCGTCGGTCAGCGCGGCGGCGAGGTCGGCGACGAACCTCTCCGGGTCCGTCGGGGTGCCGGTACCGTCCTGGGCCTGGTCGATGGGCACCAGCCAGCCCGTCTCGCCGGGCACCACCACCTCGGGGATGCCGCCCGTCGCGGTGCCGACCACGGCCGCCCCGCACGCCATGGCCTCCAGGTTCACGATCCCCAGGGGCTCATACACGGACGGGCAGACGAACGCGGTGGCGAACGACAGCACCCGGCACAGCTGGTCGCGCGGCAGCACCCGTTCGATCCACACCACGCCGTCGCGCGTGGCCTGGAGCCGCCGCACGCCCTCCGCGACCTCCCCCATGATCTCGGGCGTGTCCGGGGCGCCGGCGCACAGCACCAGCTGTGCGGCCGGGGGAAGGTCCTCCGCGGCCCGCAGCAGGTACGGCAGCCCCTTCTGGCGGGTGATGCGTCCGACGAACACCACCGCGGGACGCCCCGGGTCGATGCCCAGCCCACGCACGGCGTCGGCGGCCGCGGGCGAGTCGTCGCGGGACCAGTCGCGGGTGTCGATGCCGTTGTGCACCACGTGGACGCGGTCCGGATCGAGGTCGGGGTACGCCCGCAGGATGTCGGCCCGCATTCCGCCGCTGACGGCGATGATCGCGGCGGCGCCATGGTACGCGGTGCGCTCGGCGAACGACGACAGACGGTACCCGCCGCCCAGCTGTTCGGCCTTCCAGGGCCGCAGCGGCTCCAGGCTGTGGGCGCTGATGACGTGCGGCATCCCGTGCAGCAGGCTGCTCAGGTGCCCCGCCATGTTGGCGTACCACGTGTGCGAGTGCACCACATCGGCGCCCGCCGTGTCGGCCGCCATCCTCAGGTCGACGCCCAGCGTCGACAGCGCGGCGTTCGCCCCCTTCAGCCGCTCGTCCTCCGCGTAGGCCGTGACGCCGGCCTCGTCGCGCGGCGCACCGAAGCAGCGCACCCGCACATCCATGTCGCGTCGCAGCACGCGGGCGAGCTCCGTGACGTGGACCCCGGCGCCGCCGTAGACCTCCGGCGGGTACTCCTTGGTGAGAATGTCCACCCTCATGGGGTCTCCCGTCCTCGAAATCTGGCGCCCGTAAGGGTATTCGGCGCGGTGCGGGACGACTAGGCTGTGGGCGATGCCACGCGTTCTCTCGATCGTCCTCGCCGGCGGCGAGGGCAAACGTTTGATGCCCCTCACGGCCGATCGCGCCAAGCCGGCGGTGCCGTTCGGGGGCAACTACCGGCTGATCGACTTCGCCCTGTCGAACGTCGTGAACTCCCGGTACCGGCAGGTCGTGGTGCTGACGCAGTACAAGTCGCACAGCCTCGACCGCCACGTCACCATCACGTGGCGCCTGTCGTCGATGCTCAACGACTACGTCATCCCCGTGCCCGCCCAGCAGCGCGTGGGCAAACGGTGGTTCCTCGGCTCGGCTGACGCCATCTTCCAGAGCCTCAACCTCGTGCGGGACGAGAGCCCCGACTACGTCGTCGTCGTCGGCGCCGACCACGTGTACCGCATGGACTTCTCGCAGATGGTGGCCGCGCACATCGAGTCGGGGGCGTCCGCGACGGTGGCCGCCATCCGCCAGCCCATCGATCTGGCCTCTCAGTTCGGGGTGATCGACGTGCATCCCGACGATCCCCGGCGCATCAGGGAGTTCCTGGAGAAGCCGTCCGAGCCGAACGGCCTGCCGGACGCCCCGCACGAGGTGCTGGCGTCGATGGGCAACTACGTGTTCACGGCCGACGCGCTCGTCGACGCCGTCACGGTGGACGCCGCCGACCCCGCGTCGTCGCACGACATGGGCGGCGACATCGTGCCCTGGTTCGTGGAGCGCGGCGAGGCGTGCGCGTACGACTTCCGCGACAACACCGTCCCCGGCTCGACGGACCGCGACCGCGACTACTGGCGCGACGTGGGGACCATCGACTCGTACTACGACGCGCACATGGACCTCATCTCGGTCCACCCCGTCTTCAACCTCTACAACGAGCTCTGGCCGATCTTCACGAACACGTCGGCGTCGCTGCCACCGGCGAAGTTCATCCACTCCGACGAGGGTCGCGTCGGAACGGCCGTCAACTCCATGGTGTCGGCCGGCGCGGTCATCTCCGGTTCCTCCGTGGACCACAGCGTGGTGGCCCCCAACGTGCAGGTGCACTCGTGGGCGCAGGTGTCCGGCAGCGTCCTGATGCAGAACGTCAGCATCGGCCGCGGTGCGCGGGTCCACCGGGCCATCATCGACAAGAACGTGGTCGTGCCCGAGGGCATGACCATCGGCGTCGACCGCGAACACGACAAGGCCCGCGGGTTGTTCGTGACCGAGTCGGGCATCGTCGTGATCGGGAAGGACCAGGTCCTGACCGCGTAGTCGCCCGAGGCGCCCTCTGTGGTGCCGGGCGCAGGCGGGCACGGCGATGCGCGGGGGACGTCGGGGACGCGAGCCCCGCGCGCGGCAGGGGAGGCGGCCCGGCCGAGTCCGACGCGTTCGGGGCCGTGCGCGCGTTGCCCGTGTTCTCCCGTGTGCCCGGGGGATACGTCGACCCCGCCTGGAGGAGGTGGCTCGGCTCCCGGGGCCGGGGTCGGGGTCGGGGCCCGATCGTCGACATGGTTCGTGACGCGCAGGCGCGACGTGCCGATGATGCGGACGCTCCCGAACGCGCGGTGCATCACCTCCGGGCACACCTCGGACGCCGCGATCCACGACCGCGACGGGGTGCGGGACCGCCCCACCCACGAGGGCATGACGGGGGTGCACAGAGCCGCCCGAGATCCGCGGCTTCCCCTGGTGGATCACGGCCGCGCCGGCCGACGGCCCCGCGTCGGAGGTGTCACCTCCCGAGGACACGGCGCCGAGCGCGGCCGGTCCTCACCACGCGGGGCCTTGCCTTCTGGGCGGAGGGCGCGCCCCCGGCGGTCAGCCCCTTCCGGCGATGAGCGCGTCGACCACGGACGGGTCGGCAAGCGTGGACGTGTCGCCGAGGTTGGACGTGTCCTTCTCGGCGACCTTGCGCAGAAGGCGGCGCATGATCTTCCCCGAGCGGGTCTTGGGCAGGTCCGGCGTGAACTGGATGAGGTCCGGCGTCGCGATGGGGCCGATCTCGTTGCGCACCCACGTCTTGAGGTCGTGCTCAAGCTCGTGGTCGCCCTCCTCGCCGCCCATCAGGGTGACGTAGCAGTAGATGCCCTGGCCCTTGATGTCGTGCGGGTAGCCCACCACGGCCGCCTCGGCGACCTTGGGGTGTGCCACCAGGGCGCTCTCCACCTCGGCGGTGCTCATGAGGTGGCCGGAGACGTTGATGTTGTCGTCGACGCGTCCGGTGATCCAGTAGTCGCCGTCCTCGTCGCGCCGCGCGCCGTCGCCCGTGAAGTACTTCCCGGGGTACGGCGTGAAGTACGTCTTCTCGAACCGCTCGTGGTCGCCCCAGATGGTGCGCATCTGGCCGGGCCACGACGCGCCGATCGCCAGGACGCCCTCCGCCGCCTTCGCGGTCTTGACCTTGCCCTCGGCGTCGAGGATCTCGGGCTGGACGCCGAACAGCGGGCGCGTGGCCGATCCGGGCTTCAGATCGGTGACGCCGGGGATCGGGCTGATCATGATGCCGCCGGTCTCGGTCTGCCACCATGTGTCCACGATGGGCCGGCGTGACTTGCCCACGACGCGGTAGTACCACTCCCACGCCTCCGGGTTGATCGGCTCGCCGACAGAGCCCATGGTGCGCAGGGTCGTGCGCTTCGTGCGCTTCACGGGCCCCTCCCCCATTCCCATCAGCGAGCGGATCGCGGTGGGGGCCGTGTAGATGATGTTGACCTTGTGCTGGTCGACGATCTCCCAGAAGCGGGACGCCAGGGGATACGTGGGGATGCCCTCGAACATCAGGGTCGTGGCGCCGTTGGCCAGCGGGCCGTACACGATGTAGCTGTGCCCGGTGATCCAGCCGACGTCTGCCGTGCACCAGTACACGTCGCCGTCGTGGTAGTCGAACACGTACTGGTGAGTCATCGATGTGTACACCAGGTAGCCGCCCGTGGTGTGCATCACGCCCTTGGGCTTGCCGGTGGACCCCGACGTGTACAGGATGAACAGCGGGTCCTCGGCGCCCATCTCCACGGCCGAGCAGTGCGGCGTGACCTTGGCGGCCTCGTCGTGGAACCACACGTCGCGCCCGGCCTTCATCCGCACGGGCCCGCCGGTGCGCCGGTAGACGATGACGGTGCCGATGCCCCCCTTCACGTGGCGGTCGGCCGCGTCGACGTTCTTCTTCAGCGGCACGGTCTTGCCGCCGCGCAGGCCCTCGTCGGACGTGATCACGACGTTCGCCTCGCAGTCCATGATGCGGCCGGCCAGCGAGTCGGCGGAGAACCCGCCGAACACCACGGAGTGGACGGCGCCGATGCGCGCGCACGCCAGCATCGCGTACGCCGCCTCCGGGATCATTGGCAGGTAGATGGTGACGCGGTCGCCCTTCTCCACGCCGTTCGCGCGCAGCACGTTGGCCCAGGTGCAGACCTCCTCGTGCAGCTCGCGGTACGTGATCTCGCGCGACTCGTTGGGGTCGTCGCCCTGCCACACGATCGCCACCCTGTCGCCACGGGTGGGCAGGTGCCGGTCGATGCAGTTGTACGCGGCGTTCGTGGTGCCGTCCTCGAACCAGCGGATGTGAACGTCGCCCGGCTGGAACGACGTGTCGCTGATCTTTGTGTACTGGCGAAACCACGCGATCCGCTTGCCGTGCTCGGCCCAGAACGCGTCGGGGTCCTTGACGGACGCGTTGTACATCTTCGTGTACTGCGCCTTCGTCAGGTGGCTGCGCTTCGACCACTGCTCTTTGACGGGATAGACGCGCTCGGCCACTGGTGTTCCCCCTCGGTATCGCGTGCTGCGAGACGACCTCCGGGCGATTCTATGCCGCGTTTGTGCCGTTCGTCATGTCCGGCACCGCGTGGCCGACCACGCGGTGCCCGCCGCGGCGGCGGCGAGCGCCGCCGCGAACGCGTTGAGCAGCAGGAAGCTCGACACCGCCATCACCACCCCCGCGACCGCCCCGGCCGCGGCCGCCGTGACGCCCATCAGGAGGTCTCCGGCACCCTGCACCTGGGTCCGGTCCTCGGCCGGGGCCTCGCCCGCCAGGAGGCTCGCGGACGCGACAGTGACCAGCGACCAGCCCACCCCGAGCAGGAACAGGCCCGCGGCGATGCGGGGCGACGCGCCGCTGTGGGCTCCGCCCGCCAGCGCGGTGGACGCCATCAGCACCGCGGCACCCGCCACCATCACCCGCGCGGGCCCGATCCGGTCGGACGCCACGCCCACGAGCGGCGAGAAGCCGAACATGCCCAGCACGTGGACGCTGATGGTGAGACCGATGATCCGCAGGTCGGCGCCCCCGTGCCGCATGTGCAGCGGCGTCATGACCATCACGGCCACCATCACCGCGTGGCCCAGCGCCATGGTCGCCATGGAGAGCCCCAGCGCCGGGCGCGCCGCCACCGCCGCCCGGACGCGCGCCCACTGGGCCGACCGCGGCGCCGCCGCCGGTTCCCGGCCGGACGCCCGCGAGGCCAGAAGCAGGGGGTCGGGACGCAGGAACACCCACAGGATGGCCAGCGACACCAGCATGGCGGCGAGGCCGAACAGGAACGGCCCCGCCAGGCGCGCGATGCCGAGCGCGCCCGCCGCGTCCGCGGTGGGTCCCGTGAAGCTGGGCCCGGCGACCGCGCCGATCGTCGTGGCCCACACGACCAGCGACAACGCGCGGCCCCGCACCTCGTTCCGGGCCAGGTCCACCGCCGTGTACCGCGCCAGGCCGTTCGCGGCCGTGGTGAAGCCCAGCAGGGCCGAGCCGGCCAGGAGCAGAGCGAACGAGCCGGCCACGGCGGCCAGCGCGCACGCCAGGCCGCCCGCGGCACCCACGGCGTAGCCGAGCGTGAGGCCCGGGCGGCGCCCCCGGCGGCCCATCAGATCGGCCAGCCAGTACGCGGCGACGGCGGACGCCAGCACCTGCGTCGTCTGCGCAAGCCCCGCGAGGGCTTGCGAGCCCGTCAGGTCCTCGGCCAGCAGGGCCGCGGCGGCGATGCCCACGGTGATGCCGCTGCCCCCGAATCCCTGCGAGCCCATGAGCGTCGCCAGGGTGCGACGCTGGGCGGCGACGACCTCGGGTGAGGCCCGCCAGGCCTCAGGATCGGGCGTCAGTCGTCGTCCTCGTCGACGTCGTCGTCCGGGTGGACCACCATGTTCTGCTGGTACTGGCCCACGATGCCGTGGGCGGCGTCCAGCGTGCCCTCGCTGAGGATCAGCCGGGCCAGGCTGCGCGCGTCGCGCGCCACGAGCTCCTCGACGCCGGCCTCCTCGACCCAGAACGGCGCGACGTCGGGGTCCTGGCGCAGGATCTCCACCGACTGGTGCCCGCAGTCCAGCGTGTACGTGGCGATGCCGTACTGCGCGCCCACGGGCACGTCGGGCCCGGTCGGCCGCCACGGCATGAGCGGCTGCGACCGCACACCACCCGGCTCGATGACCTCGGACGACAGATCGATGTCGCGCCACGTCAGGTCCACCGGCACACGCAGGTCGAACAACAGCTGCTCGGCGTCCTCCACCCGCTCGGACGCGCCGTCGATGACCGCCGCCAACCAGTGGGCCTCGGCGAACGACAGGCCCGTGAACAGGTCGGCGTCGTCCAGCATGGGCAGCAGCTGTGCCTCGGCCATGGTGGTGATGCCGACCGCGTACTCCTCGGGCCCGGCGGCGCCCGACTCGGTCTTGGCCAGCACCCGCACGGCGGCGCGCGGCTCGCCCCGCAGGGGCCGCCGCCACACCTCGATGATCTCGTACCTGTCGTCCACCGCTGAACCGCCCGCGTCGCTCGGGCCTCCGCGGGCCCGTGAGATGCGAAATCTAGCGTCGCCGGGCACCCACGGGCCGTTCCCGCCCGTCGGCGCCGCAGGGCCGGCATGCGGCAGTGCGCCGACCCCCCCCGGCAGCGGCCGCTCGACCGGACCCCGGCGGTCGCGGCGCGGCCACGCGGTCAGCACACCCACCCGGGGCCGCCCCGCGGGCGGCGGCGATCGCCGGGACGCGGCGGGCGAGACGCGGGTCACGGGCCTCAGGCCGTACCCGCGCGACGCCGGCGACGCCGCGACGGACCGCCGGGCCCCGTGGGGGACGAGGAGCACCCGGCCGCCGTGACGGCGGGCACCGCCGCAGGGCCCGCCGCTGCACGGCCGACGGCGGCGCGGTGAGGTCCTGCCCGGACGCCGTGGGATCCCCCGGGGCGGCCGCGGCCTGTGGATCGCGCCGTTCCGGCGACCGGGCGACCTCGCCGCATCCCGAGGCGCGAGGGAGTCGGCGCGCCGAGCGGTGATCGCGTTCCCTACGCCGGCACCGGGTCGGGGACGCCCTCGTCGGCGGGTGCCATGTCGACGCTCACGTCGAGCTCGGACTTCTTGGAGTCGGTGAAGATCACGCCGCGTACCGGGGCGACGTCGCCGTAGTCGCGCCCCCACGCCACGGTGGCGTGCGACGTGTCGATCAGCCGGTCGTTCGTGGGGTCCGCGTACAGCCAGTCCCCGCCCGGGAGCCAGCAGCCCACCCAGGCGTGCGTGGCATCGGCGCCCACCAGGCGGGCCTTGCCCGGCGGGGGGGTCGTGGCGAGGTAGCCGCTGACGTACCGCGCCGCCAGCCCCATGGAGCGCAGCGCGGCGATCATGACGTGCGAGAAGTCCTGGCACACGCCCTTGCGGCGGACGAGCAACTCGCCCACGCCGGTGTTCACGGTCGTGACCCCCGGCGCGTACGTGAAGTCCGCGTGAACCCGGTGCATCAGGTCCAGCACGCATTCCCCCACCGGCCGGTGCGCCCCGAACGACGCGTCCGCGTACTCACGCGCCGCGTCCGGGATCGCCACCCGGGGCGACGCGAACGTGAAGTCCAGCGCCCGCCACGCGTCCTCCACGTCCGCGCGCGACGCGGGGCGGGCGCGCTCCCAGGGCGTCGCGAACGCCTCGGGGTCGACGTCCGGGGCGGCGACGTCGACCACGCTGGTGCCGGTGATCTCCAGCAGCCGGTGCGGGGTCGTGACGTGAAACACGGTCTTCGTGTTGCCGTACAGGTCGGTGTGGCGCGCCAGCGTGTCGGGCGAGGGGCCCACCGAGACCTCGTGCGCCGCGAGCTGCTGCCACGGCAGGTCGCGGGGGCGCAGGTGGAACTGGCCGAACGAGCCCGTCACGTCGTCGTCATACACGTAGCGCGTCGTGTGGACGATGCGGTACCTCACTCGTCGGTCTCCCACGCGTCCGCGGCCATCACCCGCTGCGTGGGCGGCCGCTTGAGATACGTGGCCTCGATGGCGCCGCCGATGTCGTGCAGGGCGGACGCCAGCACGTCGAGCCACTCCTCGAGCGCGTCCCGGCCGCCGTCCTCGCCGAGCGCGGCCACCCGCTGGGGGTCCACGCCGGCCAGCATCTCCTGCGCCGCCTCCGCCAGCCGCACGGCGCGCGAGCCCTGGGACGCACCCGGCATCCGGGTGAGATCGCCGCCCAGCCGGCGCAGCTGGAACGCCACGGACCGGGGGTTCCGCTCGTCGAGCACCATCAGCTCCACGACGGCCGTCACGGTGCGGCGCGCCGGGTAGCGGCGCCGGAACGTCACGATGGACTCGAGCGCCGTCATCACGGCGTCGATGAGCCCCTGCTCGGGGCTCACGCGCGGGCCGGCCAGGGTGGCCCGGATGAGGCGCACCGCCTGGATGGCGCGCTCGAGCGCCCGGCCGGCGTCCAGCATGTGCCAGGCGGGGTCGCGGACCATGTTGTCTCCCACGACACCGGCCAGCGCGAGGAACGCCGTCAGCATCCGCTCGTTCGCCTCGATCAGCTGGGACGGCGTCACCGGGTCACCGATCGCCGGCAGGTTCTCCAGCGCCCGCTCGGCCGCCGACAGCACCAGCCACACGTCCTCGGAGAGCTGCTCGCGCACCTCCTGGGCCGACGACGTCGCCCGCGCCAGGGACTGCGCGATGGAGCCCGGCCGGAGCGGATCGCGCAGCAGCGCCAGCACCTCGTCGCGGAACGGCGCCGCGGGATCGAGCTGACCGGGGTACGCGCCGGTGACGTGTGTTATTGCCTCACGATAACGACGCGATGCCTCGGACCGCCAGCGGTCGCCGGCGCGGGCGGCGTCATCCATCACCACCGGCGCCGCCAGCAGCAGCCGGGCCAGCGACTCGCCCCGCTCCGCGTACCGGCCGATCCAGTGCATGTCGCTGAGCACGCGCGGAACCGCGGACTCGCCCCCGGACACGGACGCGGCCAGCCGCAGGTCGGCCACCGGGTCGCGGGCGACGACGGGCGCGGCGTCGTCGCGCACCACCCAGACGTCCTTCGAGGATGCGCGCCCGGGGCTGGTGACGACCACGTCGCCGCGGTCGTCCTCGACGGCGCCCGACCGCGCGAGGCCGCCCTCCATGACCTGGAACGACGCGCCGTCGCGGACGCAGAACGCCCGCACGCTCAAGGTCCGGGCCACCACGCCACCCCCGTCGGCCGCCGGGGTGGTGGACAGCGGCAGTATCTCCTGCCCGACGTACCGCTGCGGGTTGTGGCGGATGCTGCGCGCCAGGCGGTCGCGCTGGGCCGCGGTGAGCCGGCCGCCGAGGATTCCCCTGCCCCCGCTTCGGCTCGTGGTGCGGATCACCAGCGAGTCGAGGTGGGCCAGCACGTGCGTGAGCGACGCCGCGTCGCCGCACCACCACGTCGCGACCGAGCCCAGCTTGAGGTTCTCGCCCAGCAGCTCCACGCACAGGCGGGGCAGGTATGGCAGCAGGGCGGGGTTCTCCAGGGCGCCGGAGCCGAGCGTGTTGACCACGCTGACGGTGCCGCGGCGCACGCAGTCCGTGAGGCCGGCGACACCCAGGCGTGACCCCGCCCGCAGCTCGAGCGGGTCGGCCCACTTGGAGTCGATGCGGCGCCACACGACATCGACCGGCTGCCGGCTGTCGATGGTGCGCATGAACACGCGCCCGTCGCGCACGGTGAGGTCGCTGCCCTGCACCAGCGGGAAGCCCAGCGTGGCCGCGAGCAGCGCCTGGTCGTACGCCGTCTCGGACAGCGGCCCCGGGCTCAGGACGACGACGCGGGGGTCGGCGGCGGCCGCGGGGGCCGCGTCGGTCAGCGCCTGGCGCAGCGCGGCGAAGAAGGGCGACAGCCGCGCGATGGGTGTCGCGGAGCTCACGTCGGTGAGTACCCGGGCCGTGACGCGCCGGTTCATCAGCGCGTACCCGGCGCCGGACGGCGCCTGGGTGCGGTCGCTCATCACCACCCACGCGCCGGACGCGTCGCGTCCGAGGTCCACCGCGTGCACGAGCAGCTGGCTGGGGACGCCGCCGCCCACCAGGGGCCGCAGGTACTCGGCGTGGTCGAGGATCGCCGCGGTGGGCAGCAGCCCCTCCGCCATGAGGGTCCGGGGGCCGTACACGTCGGCCAGGACCGCGTCGAGCAGGCGGGTGCGCTGGGCGATGCCGTCGGCCAGCGCCTGCCACTCGCGCGCGCCGAACACCGCGGGGATCGGGTCCAGGCGCCACGGAGACGGGGCGGCGAGGCGGTCGGGGACCCCGTCGCCGCGGGGCGGCGGGTCGTCCAGGATCGTGGGGCTCTGCTGCTCGACGATGGTCACGCCGTGGTCGTTCAGCAGGCGGGCGCCCTGGGCCTCGGCGCGGGCCAGCGCGCCGTTGCCGAGGTACTCGGCCATGGGCCCCGCCACCGCGTCCCAGCCCGGTCGCACAGCGCCGTCGGGCTCGCGCAGCTCGTCGTAGACGTCCCGGTGCGCGCCGCGGTACGCCGCGAGGTCGCTCACCCGCGTCCCCAGCGCCGAGGGCGACGGTGGCGGAGGTCCAGCAGCAGGGGGAAGTCCTGGCTGCCGGCGCGCCTCCAGTGCATGCGTTCCTCGAGGGCCTCGACGTCGATGAGCCCCATCGTATGGCCCATCGCCTCGAAACGCCGGGAGCGGCGCGCCTCGGCCTCCACCGCGTTGACGGGCGGGTCGTCGTACGACCGCCCACCGGGATGGGACACGTGGTAGGTGGCGCCGCCCAGCGACAGGCGGCGGGCCCGGTCGACCACATCGAACCGCAGCGGCGCGTCGACCTCCGTGGTGGGGTGCAGCGACGAGTGGGGCTTCCAGGCCTTGTAGCGCACGCCGGCGACGTGCTCGCCGGGCGTGGCCGTGGGGGCCAGCGGCACCGGCTGGCCGTTGCACGTCACCAGGTGGCGGTCGGGGTCGAGGCCGCGGGTGAGCACCTGCAGGCGCTCAACCGACGAGTCGACGAACCGGGCCGTGCCACCCTCTGTGGCCTCCTCCCCCAGCACGTGCCAGGGCTCGATGGCCCAGCGCAGCTCCATCTCGACGTCGTCGACGCGCACGGTCCCCAGCCGGGGGAAGCGGAACTCAAGGAACGGGTCGAACCACGCCAGCTCCATCTCGAAGCCGTGGGCCCGTAGGTCCGCCACCACGTCCGCCACGTCCGTCATGACGAAGTGCGGCAGCAGGAACCGTTCGTGCAGCGTGGTGCCCCACCGCACGAGGGGCGCGTTGTACGGCACCTCCGCGAACCGCGCGACGAGCGCCCGCACCAGCAGCGCCTGCACGAGACCCATGTCCGCGTGCGGGGGCATCTCGAAGCCCCGCAGCTCGAGCAGCCCCAGGCGCCTGCTGTTGGTGTCGGGGTCGTAGAGCTTGTCGATGCAGAACTCCGCGCGGTGCGTGTTGCCCGTGATGTCGGTGAGCAGTCCGCGCAGCGCGCGATCGGCGAGCCACGGACGGGGCCGGTCGCCGCCGAGGCGCTCGATCTCCGAGAACGCCACCTCCAGCTCGTACAACGCCTCGGGCCGTCCCTCGTCGACGCGGGGCGCCTGGCTGGTGGGGCCCACGAAGCGACCCGAGAACAGGTACGACAGCGAGGGGTGGTGCTGCCAGTACGTGATCATGCTGACCAGGAGGTCCGGGCGGAGCAGCATCGGGGAGCGCGAGGGCTCGGGCCCGCCCAGCGTGATGTGGTTACCGCCGCCGGTGCCGCTGTGGCGGCCGTCCACGCCGAACGTCTCCGTCCCCAGGCGCGCGAGCCGGGCGATGTCGTACAGGCGCCTCGTCTGGTCACGCAGCGAGGGCCAGTCGGCGGCGGGCGGCACGTTGACCTCGATGACGCCGGGGTCGGGCGTCACCGAGAACGTCCGCAGCCGGGGGTCCGGCGGGGGCCCGTAGCCCTCCAGCACCACCGGGACGCCGGCGGACTGCGCCACGCGCTCCACCAGCGCCAGCAGCTGCTGGAAGCGCTCGACCTCCTCCACAGGGGGCAGGAACACCCGCACGTGGCCCCCGCGGTCCTGGATCACCACCGACGTGCGGGTGGGCGCCTGGTCGATGTCCACCATGCGCGCCTGCACGGGCCCGACGCGGGTGGGAAGCGGGTCGCCCGCCACCAGGTACGGCACGTCCGCCGCCCCCTCGGGGTCCTTCCACGCGAGGGAGCGCAGCGGCAGCCGCTGGCCCGCCGGGGAGTCGCCGGGGATCAGCACCAGGCGCCCGCGGCGCAGCCGCCACAGTGGGCTGGCCCACGCGTTGTCGTCGCCCCACCAGCCGGGGCTCAGCGGGATCGCCCACGCCACCGGTTCCTCGGCGTCGTCGCGCTCGCGCGCGCCCACCGCGGACACCTCGGGCTCCGCCGGGCGCGGCCCGGCGGGCCGGGCCAGGTCGTCGGCCAGCGACGCCAGGGCGTCCTCGACGCACGGCATGGCCTGCGACGCGGGCAGCCCGAGCGACTCCACGAGCGTGAGGGCCAGCCGCCGGGCCTCCGCGCGGGCATCCGGGCGGGGGTCGGCGCCGGGGTCGTCGAGCAGCCCAGGGTCGCCCCACAGAGCCTCGCCGTCGACGCGCCACGTCATGGCGATCTGCCAGCGCGGCAGGGACTCCCCCGGGTACCACTTGCCCTGGGAGTGCTGCACGACCCCACCCGGCGCGAACTCCTCGAACAGCGCGTCGGCCAGCACACCGGCCCGCTCGCGCTTCTGCTCGCCGTCCGCCGCGGTCGTCCACTCGTCGGCCGTGAAGTCGTCGATCGACACGAAGGTGGGCTCGCCGCCCATCGTCAGCTCCACCCCGGCCCGGCTGAGGCGCGCGTCGACCACGTCGCCCAGCGCGTCCATGCGCCCGACCTGCTCGGGCGTGTACGGCTTCGTGACCCGCGGGTCCTCGCGATAGCGCCGGACGACGTTGGAGAACGAGAACTCCACGTCGCACGGGCCGGTGGCGCCCGTGATGGGTGCCGATCCCACGGGGTGCGGCGTCGCGGCCAGCGGGATGTGCCCCTCCCCGGCGAACAGTGCCGACGTGGGATCCAGGCCGATCCACCCCGCGCCCGGCACGTACACCTCGGCCCACGCGTGCAGGTCGGTGAAGTCCTCCTCGGGGCCGCTGGGACCGTCCAGGCTGGGCACGTCGGACGCCAGCTGCACGAGGTAGCCGGACACGAAGCGGGCCGCCAGCCCCAGCTCCCGCGCCGCGGCCACCAGTAGCCAGGCCGAGTCGCGGCACGAGCCGATCGCGCGCTGCAGGGTCTCGTCCGGCGTCTGGACGCCCACCTCCATCCGCACGCTGTACGCCACGTCGCGGTGCACCGCCGCGTTGAGCGCCACGAGGAAGTCCACGGTCCGCATGGGGTTCTCGGCCGTGGGCACGTCCAGGTCGCCCACCCAGGCGCCGAGCCGCGTCCCCCTGTCGCCCGCGTCGTCGGTCACGGGGCTGAGGTACGGCTCGAGGTCCGCCCGTTCCAGTGGCGTGTACGCGAACGGGAACTCCTCCGCGTACTCCTCCAGGAAGAAGTCGAACGGGTTGATGACCTCCATCTCGGCCACCAGGCCCACCGTGACCTCCAGTTCCCGGGCGGGTTCTGGGAAGACGAGGCGCGCCACGAAGTTGCCGAACGCGTCCTGCTGCCAGTTGATGAAGTGGTCGGCCGGCACGACCGTCAGCGAGTACGCCTCGATGGGCGTGCGGCAGTGCGGCGCGGGACGCAGCCGGATCTGGTGCGGGTACAGCTTCACGGCACGGTCGAAGCGGTACGTCGTGCGGTGCTCGATCGCGACCTTGATCGCCATCCGGCCCCCTCCCATCGCCCCTGCGGTCCCCGGCAGACTGCCAGACGGCCCCCGCGGCCCGCATGGGCCCTGGGGCGGGGACCGCGGGCGCCGATGTGTCCCCCCGGAGCGACGGGATCCCCGCGCTCAAGAGCACACGAATGAATCCGATGGGTAGGACGACGGGTCCCACACCCCGTTCCCCACCCACATGGCCGGACGACTCCGATACCTCATCGCCCTCATGCTCGTGGCGGCTCAGGCCGTCACCGTGATGTCGGTCCTGCGCGTCACCGAGAGCCAGAACGAACACGCCGCCGAGGCCCGTGGCCGGGCCACCGCGCTGTCGTCGGTGCGCCGCGCCGTCTACCGGGTGAGCAACGAGGTGCGCCCCGCGGCCCGCGCGGCCCAGGTCATGGCGTGGGGGGTCACCCGCCACGGGGAGGGCGTCGCGCGTCCGGGCCCGACCGTCGACCGGGCGCTGATGCTGCTGGTCGGGAACCGGGAGGTCATCTCGCTCAGCGTCACCCGACCCGACGGGGCGTATGTGATGGTGCGCCGCCTGGCGGGGAACTCGCTGATGAGCACCGTGCGCGCCGCGAACGGCCGGGGCGTGCAGCAGGCCTACGACGGCCGGGGAAGGCCGGCGGGCCCGCCCGGCGGAGGGGCGATCGGCGTCGACATGCGCGACCAGGACTGGTACCGCCCGGCGCTGGCGCGCCGGGGCTTCGCCTGGTCACGCGCCAACGTCAGCCCGTTCCGTCGCTCCCCCGGTGTGACCGCCACGATCTCCGTCGGCCCCGCCGGGAACCGCACCGTCGTGGCGGCGCGCGTCCGCACCGCCGGGCTCGCACGCCTGCTCGCGAACGTCACTGACTCCCCCAGCGGCTACGCGTTCGTCGCCGACGACGCCGACAGCATCGTCGCCGCACCGGGCCTCAGCGAGAGCGAGCTGATCGACGGAACCACGAGCACCGCCGCGGTGGCCCGCCTGGGCTCCGACTCCGAGAGCCGCGCGTGGGAGGCAACCAAGGTGGCGCTGGAGGAGGCGCTGCCGCCCACCAGCACGATCGGCGCCCGTCGCGTCGACGTCGGGGGCGAGGAGGCGTACGGCGCCGTCGCGCACCTCGACATGCGCCCGGGCTTCTGGACGATCGTCGTGCAGATCCCGGCGGCCGAGTTCGCCCCCGCGGGGGCGGGCCGGGACGCGTGGATCGTGGTCCTCATCACCACGCTGGCGGCCGTCGTGGTGGCCGGCGTCCTGCTGCACGCCACACGCCCGCTGGAGGCGCTGCAGCGCCGCGCCGACGTGGATGCCCTCACCGGCATCGCGAACCGGGGCTCCCTGATGCGCCGTGGCCGGGAGATCGGGCGGGCGTCGGTGCACAGCGGCGTCCCGTACACCGTCGTCGCGTTCGACCTGGACGGCTTCAAGCCCGTCAACGACCGTTACGGACACGCCGCCGGCGACGAGATGCTGCGGGCGTTCGTCCGCCGCGTGGCCGGATGCGTGCGACCCGACGACGTGGTGGGCCGCACCGGCGGCGACGAGTTCGTGCTGGTGCTGCCGGGCACCAGCGGCGATGTCGCGCTCGACGTCGTGGACCGCGTGATGGCGCGCATCGACGGCGATCCCGTCACGCTGGACGGCGTCCACCACGTGCTGCGGGCCACGGCCGGCGTCGCGTGGGGGCTGGGCGAGTTCGAGCACGTGCTCGAGGACGCCGACGAGGCCCTCATCGCCGGGAAGGTCAGGGCCAAGGGCGCGGTGCACGTCGCGGGCGGCGCCCTGGGCGCCACGGGGCCGCGGCCCGTCTGAGCCGCGCAGCGGACGCACCCGGCGAGAACCCCTAGTGTTCGTCGCGATGGACTTCGCCAGCGCCTACGCCCAGGGGTTCGCCCGCGTCGCCGCGTGCACGGTGCCCGTACGGGTGGCCGACCCGGACGCGAACGCCCGCGAGGTCGTCGCGCAGGCGCGCCGGATGGCGGCCGACCACGTGGCCGTGGCGGTGTTCCCGGAGCTCTGCCTCACCGGTTACGCGGTGGACGACCTGTTCCTGCAAGACGCCCTCCTCGACGCCGCCGCACGCGCCGTCGACCACGTGCGCGCCGCCAGCGCCGAGCTGGGGACGGTGCTGGTGGTGGGCGCCCCGCTGGGCGTCGGCAACCGCCTGTTCAACTGCGCCGTGGTCATCCACCGCGGACGGGTGCTGGGCGTCGCCCCGAAGTCCTACGTGCCGACGTACCGGGAGTTCTACGAGCGCCGGCACTTCGCCCCGGGCGACGACGCGCGCGGTGGGCGGGCGCGCGTGGGCGCCGAGGACGTGCCGTTCGGGCCCGACCTCATCTTCGTGGCCGACGACGTGCCGGGCCTCGCGTTCCATGTGGAGGTCTGCGAGGACATGTGGGTGCCGGTCCCGCCGTCGGCCGAGGCCGCCCTGGCGGGGGCCGCGCTCCTCGTGAACCTCTCCGGGTCACCGATCACGGTCACGAAGGCGCTCAACCGGCACGACCTGTGTCGCGCCGCGAGCGTGCGGTGCAGCGCCGCGTACGTGTATGCCGCCGCCGGACAGGGCGAGTCGACCACCGACCTGTCGTGGGACGGCCAGACCATGATCTGGGAGATGGGCGCGCTGCTGGCCGAGACCGAGCGCTTTCCCGACGGGCCCCGGGCCAGCGTCGCCGACGTCGACCTGGACGCCATCCGGCAGGAGCGCATGCGGCAGGGCACGTTCGACGACAACCGCCGCGCGCTGGGCGACCGCGCTGCCGCGTTTCGGCGCGTGGGTTTCACACTGGCCCCCCCGGGCGGGGACATCGGTCTGCGGCGGCCGCTCGATCGCTTCCCGTTCGTGCCCGACGACGCCGACCGGCTGGCCCTGGACTGCTACGAGGCCTACAACATCCAGGTCTCGGGGCTGGAGCAGCGGCTGCGCGCCATCGGCGCCCCGAAGATCGTGATCGGCGTCTCGGGTGGGCTGGACTCCACCCAGGCCCTCATCGTGGCCGCAAAGGCCCTGGACCGCCTGGGCCGGCCCCGCTCCGACATCCTCGCGTTCACCATGCCCGGGTTCGCGACCAGCGACGCCACGCGGGCCCACGCCACCGCGTTGGCGACGTCGCTCGGCACGACGTTCGAGGAGATCGACATCCGCCCGCTGGCGACGCGGATGCTGAAGGACCTGGGACACCCGTCCGGTGACGGGGAGCCGGTGTACGACGTGACGTTCGAGAACGTCCAGGCGGGGTTGCGCACCGACGTCCTGTTCCGCGCCGCGAACCAGCGCGGCGGGATCGTCCTGGGCACCGGCGACCTGTCGGAGCTGGCGCTGGGATGGTGCACGTACGGCGTGGGCGACCACATGTCGCACTACGGCGTGAACGCCGGCGTCCCGAAGACCCTGATCCAGCACCTGATCCGTTGGGTCATCACCACGGCCCAGTTCGACGCCGACGTCGACGCCGTGCTGTCCGGCATCCTGGGCACGGAGATCAGCCCGGAGCTGGTGCCCGCCGCCCCGGGCGAGGCGCCGCAGTCCACACAGGCCGCCGTGGGGCCCTACCCCCTGCAGGACTTCACGCTCTACCACGTAATACGCCACGGTTTCCGGCCCCGCCGCATCGCGTTCATGGCGTGGCACGCCTGGCGCGACGCGTCCGCCGGGCATTGGCCGCCCGGCATCCCCGACGCGGACCGGGTGGAGTACGACCTCGCCACGGTGCGCCGCTGGCTGGAGGTCTTCATCCGTCGTTTCTTCCAGAACCAGTTCAAGCGCAGCGCGCTGCCCAACGGGCCGAAGGTGGTCTCCGGGGGATCCCTGTCGCCGCGAGGAGACTGGCGGATGCCGGCCGACGCGTCCGCGGCCGCGTGGCTGGCCGACCTGGACGACGTCCCCGAGGCCTGACCCCGCTCAGCGCTCGCGGCGGCGTCCCACCCGTTGTCCGGGCTCGCACCACCCGATCACGCCCAGCGTGTGGAGGAAGGGCGCAGCCATGACTCCCGCGACCGCCGCCACGCCCCACCGCGGGTCCGCGTCGTACGGGACCCGGAACGCGGTCAGCAGCACCGCCCCGCCGGCCGGGGCGGCGGCGACGACCGCCACGAGCCATCCCCACTGCCTCACCCTCTTCCCCCCTGGCCGGGGCTCCTCCCCGTCCCGCCCAATCCCGCCCCCGGCCCTACCGCGGACGGGGAGGGCGGGCGTCACTCGTACACGTCCTCCAGGTAGCGGCTGAGCGCGGCGGCCGCGTCGCGGACGGTGGCCACGGCCAGCGGGTAGTCCATGCGCGTGGGCCCGAACAGCGACACGGTCCCCAGGTTGCGGCGCGGGACGCCGTAGTTCGCGGCCACCATCGCGAGCCCCTGCAGCTCGGGTTCGGGCAGCTCGCGGCCGATGCGCAGGTACACCTCGTGGCGCGTCAGCGCCCCGCGCAGCAGCGCCAGCAGTGCATAGCGTTCCTCCAGCCGCTCCATCAGCGCGTCGATCACGTCGACGTCGGTACGGTGGCCGCTCAGCAGCCGCGCGCGCCCCCCGACGAACAGCGCCTCGGCGGACGCCGTGTCGGGGTCCAGCAGGGCGGGTGCGATGGAGTCGACGAACGCCCGCTCGGTGACCGACAGCGATGGGTCCCGAAGGCGTCCCTCCAGTGTGCCCCCGCCCACGGGGTAGCCCTCGGCCCGCTCGTTGAGGAACGCGCGCGCCCAGTCGCACAGGCCCGGATCCACCGGCCGGGAGAACGTGTGGATACGCTTGCGGACGTCGCCCGTCGACGTGATGACCACCACCATCACCGCTGTCGGCTGCAGCCGCAGCACCTCCACGTGCCGCACTGTCGCCGACGGGGCCGCGGGCGCGGTCACGACGCCCAGCAGCTCGGTGGCCCGCGAGATGTCGTCGGCGAGGCGCTGCAGCGCGTCCGTGACCTCGGCGCGCATCGCGCCCGGCTGGAGCGCGGCGCGCAGCGCGACCCCCGGCGAGGGCGCGGGCAGCGAGGGCAGCATCTCGTCCACGTAGTAGCGGTACCCCGCGTCGGTGGGGACCCGGCCCGCCGACGTGTGCGGATGGCGCAGGAACCCCCGGTCCTCCAGGCGGGCCAGTTCGTTGCGCACGGTGGACGGCGAGGCCGCGATCCCGCCGCTGCGGGCCAGGTGCTTGCTGGCCACCGGCTGGCCGGTGGCCACGAAACGCTCCACCACCGCGCGCAGGATGGTCTCCTGACGGGGCGAGAGCACCGCGTCGTCGCGGTGCGCGGCGTCGCCGGGCGTGCCGCTCACGCGGCGAAGTCCATGAGACGCCCCGCGACGGCGTTCTGCACGAAGCGCGCGCGGTGCGTGAGCCGCACCCGGGCGCCGTCGCGCACCAGCATCCCCGCGTCCTCCAGGTCGTCCAGGGCCACCGGGTGGTCCGGGGGGCCGACCCGGGAGGTATCCACCCCGTCCGCCAGCCGCAGGCCCAGCATCCAGCGCTCCCGCCGCCGCGTATCGGCGTCGAGCGCCTCGACCGCGTGCGCGGGCTCCCGCCCCGCCCGGAGCGCGGCGACGTAGCGATCGACGCCGGGGGCGTTGCGGCGGCGCAGCCCGCCCGCGGTGCCGACGGCACCGACGCCCACCCCGACGTGGTCCGCCGCCGTCCAGTACGCCATGTTGTGGCGCGCCCGGTGCCCGGGCCGGGCGAAGTTCGCGGTCTCGTACCACTCGAAGCCGGCGGCCGTGAGGGCGTCGACGATCCGCTCGTACGCATCGGCCGCGTCGTCCTCGTCCGGGGGCGCCGCCCCCATGCGCTCGAGGGCGGTCCCCGGCTTGATCTCGAGCTCGTACCACGACACGTGATCGACCCCCAGCGCCAGCGCGCGGGCGATGTCGCCCTCCAGATCGGCGGCGGTCTGGCCCGGCACGGCGAACAGCAGGTCGATGCCGACCGAGTCGAACCCCGCGCGCCGCGCGCAGCGGACGGCGGCCTCGACCTGTTCCGCGGTGGCGCGGCGCTCCAGGCGCTCGAGCACGCGCGGCCGGAACGACTGCGCCCCCAGCGACACGCGGGTCACGCCGGCGGCGCGCAGCGCGTCGAGCTGGGCGCCGTCCACGGTCTCGGGGTTGGCCTCGACCGTCACCTCCGCCGCCCGCGCCGTGCGGTCGGCCAGCGCCCGCAGCAACCGCGCGATGCGGCGCGGCCGCATCAACGTAGGGGTGCCGCCACCCAGGTAGATGGTGTCCAAGACGCCGATCTCCGCGCAGCGCTGTTCCACTTCACAGATAACAGCCGCGATGTAGTCATCGCGGCGGTCGAGGCCTCCGGTCTCCACGACGAACGCGCAGTACCCGCACCGGTGGGCGCAGAACGGCAGGTGGACGTACAGGTGCCGGGCGGGCGCGGCGACGGGCACATCGACGCCCCCGGGGGCCCCGGTGTGCGCGGGCGTCGTCACTTCTTGGCGCCGTCCTGGATGGTCAGCACCGAGAGGAACGCCTCCTGGGGAACCTCGATGCGGCCCACCTGCTTCATCCGCTTCTTGCCCTCCTTCTGCTTCTCAAGGAGCTTGCGCTTTCGGCTGATGTCGCCGCCGTAGCACTTGGCGAGGACGTCCTTGCGGCGAGCCTTCACCGTCTCGCGGGCGATGATCTTGCCCCCGATGGCGGCCTGGATGGGCACCTCGAACATCTGGCGGGGGATGGTCTTCTGCAGGCGCTCCACAAGCGCCTTCCCGCGCGCGTACGCGAGGTCCTTGTGGACGATCATCGAGAGGGCGTCGACGGGGTCGCCGGCGAGCAGCACGTCCAGCTTCACCAGCGGGCTCTCGCGATATCCCACGAGGTCGTAGTCCAGCGACGCGTAGCCGCGTGTGCGGGACTTCAGCTGGTCGTAGAAGTCCATCACGATCTCGGCCAGCGGCATGTCGTAGATGATCTGCTGGCGGTTCTCGATGGGTTCCATGGTCACGAACGTGCCGCGCCGCTCCTGGCACAGCTCCATGACCGCCCCGATGTGGTCCTTCGGCACCAGCACGGTGCAGCGCACGTACGGCTCGCGGATGACCTCGGTGCTGTTGGGCGCGGGCAGCTCGGCCGGGGAGTGGACCTCGACCTCGTCGCCGGACGTGGTGCGCACCTGGTACTCCACGTTGGGGGTGGTGGCGAGCAGCTCGAGGTTGTACTCGCGCTCGAGCCGTTCGCGGACGATGTCCATGTGCAGCAGGCCCAGGAAGCCGCAGCGGAAGCCGAAGCCGAGCGCCTGGGAGGTCTCGGGCTCCCACACCAGCGACGCGTCGTTCAGCGACAGCTTCTCGAGCGCATCGCGCAGATCGGGATAGTCGTCGGCGTCCACGGGGAACAGGCCGCAGAACACCATCGGCTTCACGTCGCGATAGCCGGGAAGCGGCTCGGCGGCCCGGTTGTGGGCCAGCGTCAGCGTGTCGCCCACACGCAGGTCGCCCACCGCCTTGAGGCCCGTGACGATGTACCCGGTCTCGCCGGCGTCGAGGCGCTCCACCGGCACCATCCGCGGGCTCATGATGCCGATCTGGTCCGCAGGGATGGAGAGGCCCGTCTGCATGGCGTAGAGCTTGTCGCCGGAGCGGATGCCGCCATCCACGATTCTCACGAACGCCACGACGCCGCGGTACTGGTCGTAGACCGAGTCGAAGATCAGTGCGCGCAACGGGGCGGCGGGCTCGCCCTCGGGCGGCGGGATGCGCGCGACGATCGCCTCGAGTACGTCGGCCACCCCCTCCCCCGTCTTGGCGGAGATGCGCAGCACGTTGTCGGGGTCGTCGCCGATGAGGTCGGCCACGGCGCGGCCGTGCAGCTCGGGGTCGGCCTGCGGCAGGTCGATCTTGTTCAGCACGGGGATGATCTCGAGGTCCGACTCGATCGCGAGGTAGACGTTGGCGAGCGTCTGGGCCTCGATTCCCTGCGAGGCGTCCACCACCAGCAGCGCGCCCTCGCACGCCGCGAGGCTGCGCGACACCTCGTAGCTGAAGTCCACGTGGCCCGGCGTGTCGATGAGGTTCAGCTGGTACGTCACGCCGTCGGACGCCGTGTAGTGGACCCGCACGGCCTGGGCCTTGATGGTGATGCCCCGCTCGCGCTCGAGGTCCATCGAGTCGAGGATCTGGTCGCGCATCTCCCGCTCGCTCACCGCACCCGTGATCTGGAGGATGCGGTCGGCCAGCGTCGACTTGCCGTGGTCGATGTGGGCGATGATGCAGAAGTTGCGGATCGTCTGTTCGGTCACGCCGTTCATCGTAGCGGGCGCCTCAACGCGGCCAGCGCGCGCAGTTCGGGCTGGCTCGTGGCGATCGCCGCCGACAGGTAGGCGACGGACCCGGCCACCAGTGCCAGCCCGACGCTCAGGACCTGCCCGACGATGCCGCGGCCCAGCGCGTCGTCGACGACGCGCCACGTCGTCCATGACAGCAGCGCCAGGCACAGCGCCCCCCCGGTGGACCACGCGAACCCGTCGACCATGTCGACGAACGAAACACCCGGAACGTGGCGCTGCAGGGCGCGCAGCAGCAGCACGAACGTCACGAAGCTGGTGATGGACGTCGCCAGCGGGATGCCCGCCGTGCCGAGCGGACCGTAGAACGCGGCGTCCAGCACGGCGTTGAGCGCCAGGCCGAGCGCCGAGATACGGGTGGGTTCCCAGGGCATCTGCAGGGAGAAGAACGCGCGGATGACCAGGAGGCTGGCCCCGTTGAACACCAGCCCCAGCGTGAACGTGAACAGGGCGGCAGCGCTGAGCGACGTGGAGTCCGGCCCGAAGTTGCCGCGCTCGAACACCAGCCGCGTCACCGGCACGGCCAGCACCATCAGGAACGCCGAGGCGGGCAGCAGCATGAAGAAGATCTGCCGGACCCCTTGGGTGACGGTCTCGCCGACGCCCCGCAGGTCCCCGCGGGACACCATCCGGGCGATCGCGGGGAACAGCACGGTGGAGATCGCGACGCTGAACACGCCCTGGGGCAGGATGTACAGGCGAAAGGCCGTGTCGATGGCGCGCACGGAGGCCTCGCTCACGTGCGTGGCGAACCACGTGTCGACCGCGGCGTTGACGTTGATCAGTCCCAAGCCGATGGTGACCGGGAGCATCAGGACCAGCACCCGGCGCATGTGGGGCGTGAACCAGTCGAACGAGAACCCCAGCGAGCCGCGCAGGTGGATCCAGAGGTAGACCAGTTGGGCGATGGTGCCCAGCACGATGCCGAACGCGTAGATCTCGATGCGGTAGCTGGGTGGGAACGTGGGGGCGACGATGGCGAGCGCCGCGATGATCACCACGTTCCACAGCACGGGCACGAAGCCGGTGGGGCCGAAGCTTCCCTGCATCTGCAGCACGGCCGAGACCAGGCCCGTGAGGGCCAGCAGCGGGACGATGGGGAACATGATCCGCGAGAGCTCCACGGTCTGCTGCTTGAGCTCCGGGCTGAGCCCCCCGGCGAACAGCGGCATGATCCACGGTGCCAGCACGATCACGATCAGGGTGAGCGCGCCCAGCCCCATGGTGACCAGGCCGACCATCGCCCCCAGGAGCGCCTGCGCGTCGCGCTTCCTGCCCTGTTCCATCAGGTGCGTGTAGACGGGGATCAGCGCCGCCGAAAGGGCCGAATCGGCCACCAGGCTGCGCAGGATGTTGGGCACCTGGAACGCGATCACGAACGCGTTGATGGACCCCTGGGTGCCGAACATGGCCGCGGCCAGCATTTCGCGGATGAGACCCACGACCCGGCTGAACCCGGTCCACAGTGCGAACAGCGCGGTCGATCGGCCCGTCCGGCCGCCGCGGCCGTCCTTCGTCACGCGTTGCTGTGCAGCACCGACATCGGTGGTACCATACGCGGCCGTTCGACGGACGAAAGGGACACGCCCCGGTGGCGAACATCAAGCAGCAGAAGAAGCGCATCCTCATCTCGGAGCGCCAGCGCAACCGCAACCTGCGGTACCGCTCCACCATCAAGACTCTGTTCCGGCGCCTGGACGAGGCCGCCGCGGACGGCGCCGACGATGTCGCCGAGTGCGCCCGGGACCTGGAGCACCTCATCGACCGCGCGGCGGCCGAGGGCGTGATCCACAAGAACAACGCGGCCCGCAAGAAGAGCCGCGTCGCGCGCATCGCCGCGTCGCAGCAGTCCGCGTAGACGCCCTGCCCGCGTGGCCGCGGGGCGGCATCAGGCCGCTCCCGATCCCGCCCCGCAGCCCCGGTCAGACCGGCGTCCGGGCCCGCCGCAGCGCAAGAACGTCGCGGACGGCCCGCTCGAGGGCGAACCGCAGCCCATCATCCGGCGTGCGCCCAAGGCGTGCCTCGCTGCCCACGCGTAGGTCCAGTTCCAGGCGGGCCACGCGCACAAACGCCCGCCGGCCGAACCCCTCGGGCAGCTGGCGCGCCTGCTCCGCGGCTTTCTGGGCGGGGTACCCGCGCAGCCCCGTGGCGGCCGCCACGTCGTCCCCGTCGGCCGTGGCCGGGAGTTCCTGGACGACCGAGATGGCCTGGAAGTGGCGCATGAGCCCCGCCTGAACGACCTGGGGCGCGACGCGGTCGCCCCCGTGCGAGAGGTCGTGCAGCACCTCGAACGCCCGCGCTCCGTCGCCCGCCGACACCGCGTCGCTGAGTTCGTAGACCCGGGCCCCGGGGTGGGCGGGCACCATGGCATCCACCGCGTCCTTCCCGATGGTCTCGCCCCGTGCGTACGCCACGAGCTTGGCGGCCTCCTGGCTGAGCGCGACCGCGGCCGCGCTGAGCGCCGCCGCGTCACCGGCGTCCACCACGGCGCGCTCGGTGATGCGGCGGGCCATCCCCCTGCCCAGCGTGCCGCCCTGTCGCTGGACCTCGTGCCCGACGTAGTCCTCCAGCCAGGCCCGGCGCTCACGCGGCTTGGCCTTCGCGGGGGGGCCCCAGTGCAGCGCCTGGCCGACTTTGGAGACCGCGTTCGCGAGACGCTGGGGCAGCGCACCCAGCGACACGAGTACCAGCACGGTCTGGGGGTTGGGGTCCTCCAGGTAGCCCACCAGGGCGTCGCCATCGGCCGCCTTGAGGTCGTCCGCGCCCTCCAGGACCACGGCCCTCGCGCCGCCGAACGACAGCGTCTGGCACGCCGCAATGACGTCGGCCACCGGCGTCTCGCCAGCGTCGAACCGGTCGGCGTCGCCGGCTCCCTCGGCGGCGACGCGGGCGACGAGCCGCCCCAGAGCCCGTTCGACCTTGGGGCGGTCCTCACCGGAGATCCCGTAGACGAGCTTGAGGGCGTCGGCCGGCGGCATGCCCGGATCCTACGCGGCGCGTGACCCACAGCCCCGCGGCCAGCGCCGCGATGCCCACCGCGGGAGCGGGGCCGACGGCGGCCATCGGCACCGCGGACGCGCCGTCGGCGATCACGACGAGTACCCGCGCCCCGCCCCCGGCCGCGGCCAGCAGCGGTGCCCCGGCGGCCGGCGCGAGGCACGCGACGAGCGCGCCGGCCAGACCGGTGACAAGGACGATCCCGGCGACCGGGACCGCCACCAGATTCGCCGCCAGGCCGACGAGCGAAACCTGTCCGAACAGCAGCGCCGACGCGGGCGCGGTCGCGAGCGTCGCCGCCGCCGTGATCGCCAGAGCGGTGGCCACCGGCGGGTGGATCCACTGCGCCCCGGCCCGGCGCAGCGGGGTGGCCAGGACGAGGATGCCCACGACGGCAGAGAACGACAGGATGAGCCCGGGGTCGTCGAGCGACCGCGGCGACCAAGCGATCATGCCCCCGAAGGCGAGCAGCAGCGGGTACGCGCTGCGCGCGGGCCGTCCGGCGCCCATCGCCCACAGCGACAACAGGCCCACCACCGTCGCCCGCACGACCGACGCGCCCGGCTGGCACAGCAGCGCGTACGCCACCACGGCACCCGCCCCGGCGCCGATCGCCCATACCCGGCCCGCCCCGGCCGCCGTGAGGGCGCCCATCACGACGAGCCCCACCAGCGCCACGTTCTGTCCCGAGACCGCAAGCAGGTGCGCCGTGCCCGACGTCCGGAACGCGTCGCGCCGGGCCTCGCTGAGCCTCTCGTCGAAGCCGAGCGTGATGCCCGCGACCACGGCGCCGTCGTCACCCGACACCCGCCGGTCGATCGAGCGCCGCATCGCCCGGGCGAGCGAGTCCCGGGCGCCGCGCCAGCCGCCGCGCCGGCCCACCACGTCCGCGCCGCGGACGCGCAGCGACGCCGCGATCCGGTTGCGCGCGACGTACCGTCGCCACCAGCCCGGTGCGTCGGGCCGGAACGGCGCGGCGAGCGTGCCGCTGAGCACCACGACGTCGCCGGGCGCGGGCGGCTCCCCGTCCGTTTGGCGGACGAGCACGCGGGCGCCCGCGGGCCACCCTGCCCCTGCCCGGGACAGCGTGGCGACGTACCGCCAGCCTGTCCGCGTCCGCGCGGGTGCCTGCTGTACCTCGGCCGGTTCCGCCGTCAGCCCGTTTCCGACGCCCACCCTGGCGGGTGCCGTCGCCGCGACCCGCATCGACGCGACGGCGAGACCCGCCGCCGCCAGAAGCGCGACAACGGCGACGGAGGAGACCGCCGGCCGGGTGGCCCCGACGCACGCGAGCGCGGGCAGGGCGAGGGCCGCCGCGAGGGGCCAGGCGTCAGGCCACACCGCCCCCGCGGCGGCGCCCGCGGCCAGCCCGCCCGCGCACGCGTGGGGGGCGTGACGGGGGTGACGCAGACGATCCAGAAGCCACGAGACGGACATGAGGGCAGCGTGGCGGCCAAGAGCGCGCGCCGGCGTGACGAAACGTGCCGGAGCGGGCACCGATCGGCGCCGGCGCGCGTGGCCGTCTCGGCGCACATCCGGCGCGAAGCGCGCGCGTTGCGTGACGCGGTTCGTTCTACCGTCTCCCCCATGTCGTGGATCTCCCGCCAGCGCGCCGTCTACATCGCGGCCGCCGTCGTGCTCATGCTTGTCGGCTGGCGCTGGTCGTTCGCCGGCGGCGCCCGGGACGGCGCGGAGGGAATCCAGGTGGAGGTCGCGACCTACGCGACGCCGCCCGCCGCGCCCGCGGCGTCAGGCGCGGTGGTCGTGCACGTCGTGGGCCGGGTGCGCCATCCGGGCGTGTACCGCCTGCGTGCGGGCGCGCGACTCCAGGCCGCGCTGCGGGCCGCCGGCGGCCCGCGGTCAGGCGCCGACCTGCAGTCCGTCAACCTCGCGGCGCCCGCGGTGGACGGCCAGCAGGTGGTGGTGCCCACCCGCGGCGACGCGACGGCGGCGGGCCCCGCCCAGGCCGACGGACCGGTCAGTCTCTCACGCGCGACGCCGGAACAGCTTGAGGAACTTGACGGCATCGGGCCTGCGCTCGCCGCCCGCATCGTCGCGTGGCGCGAGGAGCACGGCCCGTTCGACAGCGTCGAGCGGCTGACGGACGTGCCGGGCATCGGCGATGCGCGCCTGGAGGCACTGAGGGAGGCGGTGGTCCCGTGAGGCTACTTCACGACGAAGTTCACGAGGCGGCCGGGCACCACCACCTCGCGCACCACCTGCTTGCCGTCCAGCGCGGCGGCGACCTTCGGCTCGACCCGCGCGGCGCCGAGCACGTCCGCGTCGGCGGCGCCCGCGTCAACGTCGACGCGCCCCCGCAGCTTGCCGTTGACCTGCACCACGATGGTGACGGTGTCGCGCACCAGCAGGGCCTCATGCGGACGGGGCCAGGCGACGGTCCACAGGTGCGGGCCGCCCAGCGCCTCCCACAGCTCGCTGGTGATGTGCGGGGCAAACGGGAACAGGACGGACACCGCGGTCTGCGCCGCGTAACGCACCACCCCCGCGGTGCCCTGTTCACGGGCGTCGTCGCCCTGCATCACCCGCGTCGCCAGGTTGACCAACTCCTGCACCGCCGAGATCGCCGTGTGGAACGAGAACCGCTCCGCGACGTCCTCGCTGACCTTCGCAATGGTGCTCTCGCACTTGCGCAGCAGTTCCGCCGCGTCACCGTCCAGGCCCTCGCGGCCCGGGCGCTCGATGAGGTCGCCGGGCACCGCCTGCGACGCATGACGCGCCAGCGCCCAGAGCCGGTCGAGGAACCGGCGGGCGCCGACGACGCCGCGGTCGCTCCACTCGATGTCGTCTGCGGCGGGGCCCATGAACAGCACGTAGAGCCGCAGCGTGTCGGCGCCGAACTGGCCGACGATCTCGTCGGGGGGCACCACGTTGCCCTTGCTCTTGCTCATCTTCGCGCCGTCGCGGTAGACCATCCCCTGCGTGAACAGGCGGGCGAACGGCTCACGAAAGCCGATGAGGCCGATGTCGTGCAGCACCTTGGTGAAAAAGCGCGCGTACAGCAGGTGCAGCACCGCGTGTTCCACGCCGCCGATGTACTGGTCGACGGGCAGCCAGTAGTCGACGACGTCGGTGTCGAACGCCGCGCGTTCGAGGTGGGGGGCGGTGTAGCGCAGGTAGTACCAGGACGAGTCGACGAACGTGTCCATGGTGTCGGTCTCGCGCCTCGCCGGGCCGCCGCAGCGCGGGCACACGGTGGAGACGAACTCCTCGCTACCCGCCAGCGGGCTCTGCCCCTTCGGGGCGTAGTCATCGACCTCGGGCAGGAGGACGGGCAACTGATCGTCCGGCACCGCGACGGTGCCGCAGTCCGGGCAGTGGACGATGGGGATGGGCGCGCCCCAGTACCGCTGCCGCGAGATCAGCCAGTCGCGAAGCCGGTATCCGACCGTCGCCTCTCCCGCACCGTGCGCCTGCAGCCACGAGGAGATGGTCGCCTTGGCCTGATCCACGGTCTGGCCGTCGAGGATGCCCGAGCCCGTCAGCAGGCCGTCCCCCACGTAGGCTTCGTCGAGTGGTGCGGAGGGGTCGTCACCCTCGGGGCAGATGACGCGGACCACCGGGAGGGCGTGGGCGCGGGCGAAGGCGAAGTCGCGCTCGTCGTGGCCCGGCACGGCCATCACCGCACCGGTGCCGTAGTCCATCAGCACGTAGTCCGCGACCCAGACGGGCAGCCGGGCGCCGTTGACGGGGTTGATGACCTCCCGTCCCGTGTACACACCGGTCTTGGGCTTGTCGGCGGCTCCCCGCTCGGCCGTGGTCGAACGCGCAGCCGCCCGCACGTACTCCGTGACGTCGCGCTCGCGGTCGGTGCCGGTAACGAGTGCGGCAACCAGGGGGTGCTCCGGCGCCAGCAGGAAGAACGTCGCCCCGAACAGCGTGTCGGGCCGGGTCGTGAACACCGGGATCTCGTGCGCACCGTCCTCGGTGCGAAAGATCACCCGGGCGCCCTCGGAACGGCCGATCCAGTTGCGCTGCATCGACAGCACCCGGGCGGGCCAGTCGGTGAGCAGGTCCATGTCGTCCAGCAGCGCGTCCGCGTAGTCGGTGATGCGCAGGAACCACTGGGTGAGCTGGCGGACATCCACCTCGCTGCCGCAGCGCTCGCAGCGGCCGTCGACCACCTGCTCGTTCGCCAGCACCGTCATGTCCGTGGGGCACCAGTTGACGGGCGCCTCCCGCCGTTCCGCCAGGCCGCGCTCGAACATGCGCAGGAACAGCCACTGCGTCCACCGGTAGTACTCCGGGTCGGCCGTGGAGATCTCAGTGTCCCAGTCGATCGCGAACCCGAGACGCTTGAGCTGGGTGCGGATGCCGGCGATGTTGCGCGCCGTCACCACCGCGGGTGGCTCCCCTGTGCGGATCGCCGCATTCTCGGCCGGCAGCCCGAACGCGTCGTAGCCCATGGGGTGGAACACCTCCGCGCCGTTGCGGCGGCGGAAGTGCGCGATGACGTCGCCCATCGTGTAGTTCTTGACGTGCCCCATGTGGATGTCGCCGCTGGGGTACGGCAGCATCTCGAGCACGTAGGCCTTGTCGCGGTCCGGCAGCGACATGGACTCGCCGTCGCGCGAGAGGACGCCGGACGAGAACGCGCGCTCGGCATCCCAGACGGCCTGCCAGCGGGGCTCGACCCTGTCCGGGTCGTACCGTTCGGGCAGAATGGGTCGGTCCTCAGGCATCGGCCGCCGAGTATAGCCAGGCTCCCCCCACCCTCCCCGAGTGACCGCCCCCCGCCCCGACGCCACCATCCGCCCGTACGACGCCGCCCGCGACTTCGCGGCCGTCACCGAGTTGTACCGGGCCAACGGGTGGAGCCACGCCAACGATCCGGCCCGGCTGCGCACGGCGATCGAGCACTCGTCGTACGCGGTCGTCGCCGAGTCGCGTGGCGAACTGGTCGGGTTCGCCAGGACGCTGTCCGACGAGGCGTTCGCCGTCTACATCGCCGACATCCTGGTGGCGCCCCCCTGGCAGGGTCACGGAATCGGCAGGAGGATCACCCAGGCCCTGCTGGATCACTACCCGATCGAGCGCCTTCACCACCAGGTTCTGGTGGCCGAGCCCGGGGCGGAGGGTTTCTATCGGCGGCTCGGGATGAAGCCCGTGAGCCAGTTCGGCCTGACGGCGTTCATCCGCACGCGCCGGGCGTAGGCGGCGCCGGCGCGCCGGGTCAGCCGCCGATCACCCTACCGGTCTCGTCGACGCCGACGGTCAACCCGGTACGGTCCTGGGCGAGCACGATCTCCACGCCCGCGATCTCGATGCGGACGCCGGCGTGAGCGCGGGTGGCCACCAGCCGGTCACGCGTGGCGGTCGGCCCGGTGAGGTCCACGACGGTCCGGGTCGCCCCGGCCCCGATCTCCCCGGCCCGGACGACGCCGCCGACGGTCGTGGTGCCCCCCCGGATGGTGCTGCGCCCGCCGGAGCACGTGAGGTCGCCGCTCACCGTCACCTCGGACGTGAGCACGCCCTGGCCGGTGATCTCCAGGTCCCCGACGCACGAGAGCGTGGACGTGAGGACGTAGCTGAGCTGGGACGACGGATGCTCGTCCCCGCCGGGAGGCGACGCGACAGCGGCCTCCAGGCGGTCGAGGGCGGCCGCGAACCCGGCGGCGTCGACGTCGGCGAACCGCTCGGCGCCGTGGATGAGGCCCGCGATCACCATCGCGTCGGCCACAAGGGCCTCCGTGGACCTGTCGGCAAGGCGGGCGGCCCCCTCGGCGGCCTCGGCCAGCGCGTCGCAGACCTCGGGAGTGCGCTGCCGGGCGACACCGGGGATCACCGAGGCGAACGCGGCGTCCAGCCCCCTCTGCACCGCCAGGCTGTGGACGGCCGCGGCGTCCGAGGCGAGCCCACGCAGGGCGGGCAGGGCATCGGCGATGCACCGGGTCAGGGACTCCCATGCCGCGGCCCGAGTGCCGGCGACCATGTCGGAGTGAAGGCAGGGTCCGCGCACGATGAGGGCGCCCCCCGCACGCAGCGCCGCGCGCGCGGCGCCGCCCGAGATCTCCACGGAGCCGGTGGCCTCGACACGTCGGTGCTCCCCGACGCCCCCGGTCACGACCAGAGACCCCAGAACCTCCACGTCACCGGTCTCCACACCCACGTCACCCGCCAGCGTGAGGTGCGACGCGACCGCCACCGCCTCTTCGTCGTACACGGGGCGCCCGGCCACGGTGGAGTACACGCGCACGGTGCCGTCGGACCCGGTGTGGGCGACGGTCCCGGCGCCGGCCACGAGGGCGGGATCCAGCGGTGCCCGCGCGGGCACCGCGTTGCCGCGTACGCTCTCGCCGTCGGCACCGGGCGCCGCGGGTGTCTTCGTCGCCAGCAGGGTGCCCGCGGGCACCGTGAACAGGGGGTCCCCCGCGCACGCGTCCCGCTGGTCGTGGGTCAGGACGGCGTCGACCGGTTCACCGGGCGGCGTTCCCCGGGCGACCACCACGCTCGTGCCGTACGGCTCCGCGATGAGGCGCCCGATCTCCCGCATCAGCACCCCCCGGGTAACCCCGTGGCCGGACAGCGCGTGGGAGATCTCCGAGGGGGCGGGAGCATCCGGCTCGGGATGCCCGTCGACCTCGCGCCACACGGTGAGGCCCGAGGTGGGCTCCTGGTCAACCATCCGGTGCCTCGTGCCGGGGCGGGACCGGACCGTGACGACGGCCTCCAGGTCGCGCTCGCCCAGCTCCACGTCCACCAGATTCGCGGCGGGCTCGTCGCCGAGCTCCACGACGACCTCCTCTGTGCCGTGGAGCTCGCACCGCTCGTGAACCACGACACCGTTGACGCTCAAGCGCACCCCGTCGCCAAGAACCACCAGGCACGGCGCGCCCTCGCCCGTCGCCGGCTCCACGTGCAGGACGCCGCCGCGGATCGCGACGGTGCAGGGGGTGCCGTCGGTCACGTCACTCATGTCACTTCCATCGGCACCCCACGCGCGGAAACGGAGGGTTCGGGCCGGTCGCGGTGGCCCGCCGGCCGTGGGTCGGCGCTACGCTGCGGATCGACCGAGAACCCGTGCCACCTGGCGGAGGCCGACGTGAGCCAGCATGTGTTCGACATGAAGGAAGCGGCGACGCGCAACGTCATCGCCAACCAGCTCCACGACCTCGCGAACCAGTTCGCAGCTGGCCGCATCGATCTGGCGTACGACGAATGGGCCGCGCCGGTCGACGTCCAGGAGCCCGTGAACGTGGTGCTCGACTTCACACGCAACCGCCACCACGCCTCGATGGTGATCGACCTGCGCTGGGCGACGGCGGCGCACTAGGCCGCCTCCCCGGGGGCGGCCTACCGCACCCGGAAGAGCGACGTGAGGGCGCTCATCCCCGCGGTCGCCTCGGCGAGGGACTCGGCCGCGTCCACCACCGATCGACCCGACGCGCTGCACTCGTCCGACGACCCCCGGACGATCTGGGCGGCCTCGCGCGCCGCCGAGGCGAGCCGCGCGGACTGGTCGGTGGCGTGGCCGACGGCGGACGCATCCTGGCTGAGGCGGTGCGCCTCACCGCTGATCTGGGCGATCTCGCCCGAGTGGTTCACCAGCGTGCGGCGCAGCTCGTCGAACGCGTCGCGGGCGGCCTCCGCGTCGGCCAGGCTGCGTTCCACCGACGCGGTGCCGCCCCGCATGGCGTGGGCCGCGCGCCGCGTGCGCCCCTGAAGGTCGTTGACCAGCCCGCGGATCTCGTCGGCGGCGCCCGTGGCCTGCTCGGCCAGCGCCCCCACCTCGTCGGCGACGACCATGAAACCCCGCCCGTGGTCGCCGGCGCGGGCGCCCTCGATGGCCGCGTTCAGCGCCAAGAGGTTCGTCTGGCGGGCGATCGCCGTGATGGCGTCGACAATGCTGCCGATGCGCTCACCCTGCTCGGTGAGCGCGCCGACCTGCTCGGCGGTGGCGGTCACCGCTTCGCGCAGTTCGGCGATGGCCGACGACGCCTGAGCGACGTGGCGGCCGCCCGCGTCGGCCGTGCCCACGGCCATCTCAATGCCGGCCTGGGCCTGCTGCGCCTGGGCGGCGGCGCCGTGGAGCCCCTCCACCAGCCGGCCGACGGCAGCCGCGGCGTCCTCGGCCTGCCGGGTCTGCTCATCGGCGCCGTCCAGCGCCCCGCCCGCGGCCGCCGCCACCTCCGCGAGCGAGCGGGTGGATTCCTGGGTGGCGCTCAGCATGGCGCGCGCGGTCTCACCCGCGGCCGCCGAGATGGTGGCGCCCTGCTCGATGACCTTCTGCAGGCCCAGGACCACCTTGTTGAACTCGAAGCCGAGCTGCCCCAGTTCGTCGCGGCCCGCGCCGTCCACCGTGGCGGTGAGGTCGCCGCTCATGACCGCGCGCGCGGCCTCGTGGAACCGGGTGATGGGCTCGCTGACGCGCCGCCAGTTCCAGACGGCCAGGACCGCCGCCACGACAGCCCCGGCGCCGAAGGCCTCGATCCCCTCCGCCGGGCCGGCCGTGACGCCGGCGACCAGCGCCGGAGCGGCGGCCGCGGCGGCCAGGGACGCCGCGATACGCACCCGCAGGCTGCCCCTCGGGACGATCTGGCCCACGCGCAGCACGGCGTAGTGCTCACCGGCGACCCGCACAGGCACGATGGCCTCGCGGATCACCTCGCCCGTGTTGCGCTCGTACTGCTGGACCTTCTCCTCGCGCACCGCGGCCGCCGCGGAGCTGACGGGGTCGCCGTACACCCGCCCCTCGCGCAGCTTGTTCGTGTGAACGTGGGTGCGCCCCTCCGGCGACATCAGGACGATGTACTCCAGGTCCTGGGTCAGCCGCGTGCCGAACTCGCGGGAGAGCTCCGCGAGCACGTCCGCGTGCCCGGTCGCGCCCTCCAGGGCGGACTCGGTGCGGCCCGCCAGTTCCTGGGCCAGCGCGAGGGGATTGCGGGGACGCAGGGCCATCGGGAGAGCCTCCGGAGGATGTCGGGCGGGTGACGCGTTCGGGCGTCCCCCTGGATGTCGACTCCGCCCCCGGGACGCTTGATACCCATGCAACAAACTCGAGCGGGGGTAATCTGCACCGCAGGCCGGCCTCCCGCCCCCGGGGCGGGAGCGGCGAGGATGACGAGGAGGTGCCCATGGCGGCGGTCATGCCGCGCGACGCGCACGGGCGGGGCCGGACGGGGCCGAGGGTGCGGGGGGACGGACGACCGCCGATCGGCGTCGTGCCTGTCGTGCGCCCGGCCGCGACCGACGCGGCCCGCCGCTCGACGTCCCGTCCCCGGTCCACCGGTCCCGGCGACCCGCGGGACGGGGACGCACGATGACGTCGTCCCCCCTCCCCCGTCCCCTCGCGCCGCAGCTGGCCCGGAAGGCCGACGCCGCACCGACCGGTGCGTCGTGGGCGTACGAGCCGAAGCTCGACGGCTTTCGCGCCATCGCGTTCGTCGACGGCGAGACGGCGGTGATCCAGTCGCGCGGCGGTAAGGACCTGACGCGCTACTTCCCCGAGGTGACGTTCCCCGCGGGCCGCTACGTGCTAGACGGCGAGTTGCTGATCGACGCCGAGTCCGGGGCGGCCCAGAGTGAGGACTTCGGGGCACTCAGCCAGCGCATCCACCCGGCCGCGTCGCGCATCGCGCGCCTGGCCGCCGAGACGCCCGCGCGGTTCGCGGCGTTCGATCTGCTTGCCGAGGGGGGCGAGCCGCTGCTGGAGCGCCCGTTCCGGGCACGCCGGGCCGCGCTGGAGCGCCTGGCCGGCGGATGGGACGGGGGCCACCCCGTTAGCGTGCTGGACCAGACGCTCGACCCCGCGGCCGCGGCCGCGTGGCTGACCGGATCGTCCGAGGGGCTGGTCGCGAAGGATCTCGATGCCCCGTACCTGCCCGGCGAGCGGCGCGGCACGGTAAAGGTGAAGCGCCGCCGGACGGCGGACTGCGTCGTGGCCGGGTACCGGGAGGGAAAGGCTGCGGGAACCGTCGGGTCGCTGATGCTGGGGCTGTATGACGCTGACGGTCATCTGCGCCTCGTCGGCCACACGTCGGGCCTGTCGGCCGCGGAGAAGCGTCGCCTGGTAACGAAGCTCGCGCCCCTGGCGACCGGGGTGACGGGTGCGTCGGACACCCGCTGGCGGGCCGGAGAGGAGCGCGCCTGGGTCACGCTGCGCCCGGAGGCGGTTGTCGAGATCACGTACGACCAGGTGTCCGACGGAAGGATCCGCCACGGTTCGCGCCTCGTGCGCTGGCGTGATGACAAGGCGCCGCGCGAATGCACCACGGACCAACTCGACGACTGACCCGCGGGACCCTCGCGCCCGGCGGCCGCGCACCGGGCGGCGGGTCGGCGGCCGCTACTCGTAGATCGCCACCAGCCGACCCCTCACGTCGCCCCGCCGCAGGCGCTCCAGCCCGTCGGGGATCTCATCGAACGTGATCTCGGTCAGGGCCGGGACGAGCTCACCCCTGGACATGAGCTCGTAGAGCGCCGAGATGTCCTCGGGCGTCCCGCCGTTCGACCCGATGTAGGTGACCTTGCGGAGGATCATGGCCTTGGTCGAGATCGTGGCCTCCAGCGTGCCCATGCCGACCTGGACCACGCGCCCGCCCAGCTTCACGGTTTCGATCGCGTCGGCCGTCGTGACGCCGAAGCCCGCGAAGTCCACGATGACGTCGAACTCCACATCGCCGAAGTCCCTGATCGACTTCATGACGCCCTTCGCACCGATCTGGTCCGCCAGCGGCCACGCCTTCTCGTTGACCTCGGCGACGTAGACGTCCGCCCCGGCCAGGACTGCCACCCGCGCACCGACCTGCCCCAGGCCACCCAGGCCGATGATGCCCACCGCGTCGCCCGGCGTGACCTGACCGTTGGAGATGACCGCGTGGTACGACGTCATGCCCGCGTCGGTGGCCGCGGCACCAAGCGCGAAGCCGAGCCCGTCGGGGATCCTGACGAGCGCCTCGGCGCCGATCGCCAGCACCGGGCCGAACCCGCCGTCGGAGCTGAACCCGGGCGCACCCGCCGCCGTCGTCGGGCACACGCCGACGCGGTCGCCGACGCCCCAGCCCGTGACGCCCTCCCCGACCGCGCGGATCGCGCCGGCCACCTCGTGCCCCATCGTGATCGGCGCGTACATCAGGGTCTCGCGCCACCCGTCGTCATGCAGCACGCCGACGTCCGTGTGGCAGAGCCCCGCCGCCTTGACGTCGATGGTCACCTGCCCCGGCCCGGGCTCGGGCATCGGAACCTCGTTGAGCACGAGGGGCTGGTGCGTGCCGGTGAACTGCCATGAGCGCACTGATGACTCCCGTTGTGAGGGGCGGCACCACGTCGTCGGCGCCGCCCGCCGGTTGCGGTGGCAAACGTACCGCGGCGGGAGGCGCCCCGCCGACGTCTCCTACGACGCGCCCCGGGGCGGACGTCGCCTCGCCCGGCTGGGCTGCACGCGGGTCGGCTCACCGGCCTGCTTGCGGAAGTGGGGCGGCCACGGCGCGTCGGGGATGCCGGCCTCCGCGTCGCGGCGGGCCATGTCGAGCAGGGGCCCGATGCCGTACGCCGCGTCGTCGATGGACGCATGCGGGTCACCCTCGGCCAACAGCCCCGGCGCGGTCCGGATCGTGAACTCGCCGAGCTCGCACGCCGGGACGTGGTCCCACGAAAGCGGCATCGACACCCAGGCACCCGGCACGGGCCGCACGCTGGCGACCGACGCGACCGTGCGGTCGCGGGCGTTCTGGTTGTAGTCGATGAACACGCCCCGGCGTTCCTCCTTCCACCACCTCGCGGTGGCCACGCCGGGCTCCCGCCGCTCTACCTCCCGGGCCAGCGCGACCGCCGCGCGCCGCACGTCGTCGAAGCCGTACTCGGGCACGATCCGCGCGTACACGTGGATCCCGCGGGACCCGGACGTCTTGGGGAAGCTCTGCAGGCCGCACTCGCCGAGGACGTCGCGCACGACCAGCGCGACACGGCGGACGTCGTCCCACATCGCGCCCGGCGACGGGTCCAGGTCCACGCGCAGCTCGTCCGGGTGGTCCAGGTCGGCCCGCCGCACCGGCCACGGGTTGAAGTCGATGACCCCGAGGTTGTTGGCCCACGCCAGGTGCGCGGGCTCCGTGCACACCAGCTCCGTCGCGGTGCGCCCGCTGGGGAACGTCACGACGGCCTTCTGGAGCCAGTCGGGCGCCGTCGCGGGCAGGCGCTTCTGAAAGAACGATTCCCCCGCGATGCCGTCGACCCAGCGCTTCAGGGTCGTGGGACGCTCGCGCAGGCCCCGCAGCGCGACCTCGGCGACCGCCTGGTAGTACCGCACGACGTCGAGCTTCGTGACGGCCGGCGCGCCGTCGTGCGGCGGGAAGTAGACCTTGGACGGGCTCGAGACGCGCACCTCGCGCCCGCCCGCGTCGATGACGGTCTCCTCACGGCCCACGCGTCAAGCCTCGCACGGACGGCCGCCGGATGTAACAGGCGACTTCGGCGGCTCGGGGCTTGACCGACCAACCGGTCGGTTGTTTAGCTCGGCCCGTGACGACCTCCACGACCGAACGGGGCGAGCAGACCCGCGCCCGCATCATCGAGCGCGCGCGGGGTCTGTTCGCCAGCCGGGGGTACCGGGGCACGTCGATGGCGGACATCCTCGCCGCCACGGGCCTCACGAAGGGCGGCTTCTACTTCCACTTCGCGTCCAAGGCCGACCTCGCCGAGGCCGTGTTGGACGAGACGAAGGGGATGATTGAGGCCCGCATCCTGGCTTCCGCCGGCCGCGGGCGGGCCCTCGACGACCTGGAGGCTGTCGCGCGCGGCGCGTTCGCCGTCTGCCTCGACCCCGCCCTGGTGGCGTCGCGCCGGCTCACCGATGAGCTGTTCGCGTCGTGTGACGAGGGCCGGCGCGAGATCCACGCCGTGCGCTGGGCCCGGATCGTGGAGGACCTCGTCGCGCGCGCCCAGCGCGAGGGGGACGTCGACCCGTCGATCGATGCCCGCGCGGCGTCCGTCATCATCGTCTCGGCCTACTTCGGGTTGATGGACGTGCTGCCCGCCCTCGGCGACCCGCCCGACGCGTTCCTGCCCGCATATCTGAACATGGCGTTCCGCGTGCTGGGCCTGCCCGGGGACGGCGTGCGTTGACCGCCGTCACCCCCCGCACCGCCACCGCCTCGAGGAGACACACGTGCCCGCTTTGACCCCCCGCCGACTGGCCTTCGCGTCGTCGCGCCACCCCCGCCGCGTGCTGGCGCTCTGGGGCATCGTCCTGGTGGCGTGCATCGGCGTCATCGCGACACTGCTGCCCAGCGCCACCACCACGCAGGCCGAGTTCCGCGGCACGCCCGAGGGCATGCGCGGGCACGACCTGATGAAGGACCGCCTCGGCGTCGAGGAGCCCATCACGGAGTCGATCGTGATCCGCAACGACGGCGCGTCGGTGCGCGAGGCCGGCGTGCGCAAGGCCGCCGCGCGGCTCACCGCCGACCTGCGGGCGCTTGAGCCCGGCGAGGTGTCACGCGTCGTCAGCCCGTTCGACCCGGGCGGCCCGCCGACCCTCATCAGCCGCGATGGCACGGCCGCCGTGATCTCGGTGATCATGGCCGGCGACGACGACGCCGCGTACGACAACGTGCCGGACGTCCTGCGCATCGCCCGTGCGGCGGAGGCGACTCCGGGCGTCACGGCCGACGTGGCGGGTACGGCGTCCGCGGCCCGCACCAGCTCCTCGCAGGCCGAGGAGGACCTGACGCGCGGCGAGCTGATGGTGGGCCTGCCGGTGGCCCTGATCGTGCTGCTGCTGGTGTTCCGGGCGGTCGGGGCCCTGCTGCTGCCGCTCGTGGTGGCGTTCGCGTCCGTGATCGTGTCGCTGGCGCTGACCGGCCTCGCGGGCCAGATCTCCCCCCTGTCGTTCTTCATCACGAACATGATCACGACGATGGGCCTCGCCGTGGGCATCGACTACGCACTGTTCGTCGTGTCCCGGTACCGCGAGGAGCGCGCGGCAGGCAGGCCCGTGCGCGCGGCGGTGGACGTGGCCAGCGCCACGAGCGGCCGCGCCGTGGGCTTCTCGGGCCTCGCCGTCGTCGTCGCGCTCGTGGGTCTCCTGATCGTGCCCACCAGCATCTTCCTGTCGCTGGCGCTGGGGGCGATCTTCGCGGTGGTCGTGGCCGTCGCCGCGTCGATGACGCTGCTGCCGGCCACGCTGACGCTGATGGGCGACCGCATCGAGTGGATGGGCCTGCCGCGCAGGCGCGGCGCCGACGCCGCCCATGGGCGGGGCTTCGCGAGGGTCGCCGACGCCGTCATGCGCCGACCCGTGCTGGCCGTCGTGGCCGCCACCGCCGTGATGCTGGCCGCCGCGTCGCCCGTGCTGGGCATCCGCACCGGCATGAACGGCATCGAGTCCCTGCCGGCGGACAGCGGCCCGCGCCAGGCGTATCAGGTGCTGGCATCCGACTTCGGGGCGGGCAGCGGCGGCCCCGTGATCGTGACGCTGACCGGCGACGTGACCACGCCCGAGGCGAGGAAGGCGATCGGCGACCTCACGGCGGCCGTGGGCCGCATCCCGGACGTGGGGCCCGCGACGGCGACGCCCACCCCATCCGCCGGCATCGCGCTGGTGGAGGCGTCGCTGAGGGTGGCGCCCACGTCGTCCCGCGCGATCGACGTGGTGCGCGAGTTGCGGGACACGATCATCCCGGCAAACATCGCGGGCTCGGGCCTCCAGAGCGCCGTGACGGGCGAGAGCGCCCTTCACACGGACTTCATCGACATCACCGACCGCTACCTGCCCATCGTGGTGGGCATCGTCCTGGTGCTGTCGTTCCTGGTGCTCCTGGTCGCGTTCCGGTCCATCGTCGTGCCGGTCAAGGCCATCCTGATGAACCTGCTGAGCGTCGGCGCCGCGTACGGGCTGCTGGTGCTCGTGTTCCAGCACGGCGTGGGCGCGGACCTGCTGGGATTCCAGCAGGTGGACAAGGTCGAGGCCTGGGTGCCGCTGTTCCTGTTCGCGGTGCTGTTCGGCCTCTCCATGGACTACCACGTGTTCCTGCTGAGCCGGATCCGCGAGGAGTACGAGCGCACCGGCGACACGCCCACCGCCGTGCGCAACGGCATCGCGTCGAGCGCCCGCCTCATCACCGGCGCGGCGCTGATCATGGTGGCGGTGTTCGGCGGTTTCGCGCTGGGCAAGCTCGTCATGTTCCAGCAGATGGGATTCGGGCTGGCCGTCGCGGTGTTCCTCGACGCGTTCGTGATCCGCACCGTGCTGGTGCCCGGCGCCATGCGGCTACTCGGCACGCGCAACTGGTACCTCCCGTCGTGGCTGCAGTTCCTGCCCCACGTGGACGTGGAGGGGACCGTGTCGCGGGTGGGAGGGACCGTCACGCGCTGAGGCGCGCGGGGCCGGCCGCCCCCGGGATACGCGGGCGGCGCATCGGCATGTGGTGGGTCGCCACGCCCCGCACCACGGCGCGTCGGCGCCCGACCTCGCGAAAGCCGCGGCGCGCGAAGAACCCCGGCGGGTTCGCAGGCGCGCGTCCCGCCGGGCCGTGCCGCGCCACGCCGCCCGCGTCGGGATGCCGCCGATCAGCGCGCCGCCGCACCGCCCCCGTGTGGCCAGGGTGGACGAACGGGGTGGTTCACGGCGAGCGCGTCGGCCGCCGCGTGCCCCCGGAAGACGAGAAAGGCCCCGCGCCGCAGGGCCTTTCGTGAGGTGGAGGATGACGGGATCGAACCGACGACCTTCGCGCTGCCAGCGCGACGCTCTCCCAGCTGAGCTAATCCCCCGGGTCCACCGATTATAGGTCACGCGCACCCCCGTGCAAGCGGCCGGGGGCGCCGTCACCGGCGGCGGCAAGGGGGATTTCGGCGGCCCGGGGGGCGGTCTTGAACGCCGGGGCCCCGTCAGCGCATGAAGTACGCGATGGCGACGCACACGGAGATCACGACGACGGCGCCGCGCAGCACCTGCGGGTCGACGCCGCGCACCCACCTGCCGGCCACCCACGCGCCCACCATGGCGCCGACAGCCATGACGGGCACCACCACCCACTCCACGTGCCCGGAGAAGAACAGGAAGACGGCGGCCGCGAGGTTGGCCACCGCCGAGGTCAGCTGCTTCAGCGCGTTGATGCGGATGAGGTTGTCGGGCACCACGAGGCTGTAGAGCGCGAGCAGGATGATCCCGAGGCCGGCGCCGAAGAACCCGCCGTAGACGGACCCCACGAACGCCGCGATGCCCGTGGCCACCAGGTGTCCCGTCGTCGGCTGATCGCCGTGCGCAGCGACGCGGTCCTTCACCCATCGCTTCATCCAGGGGTCCGCGCCGATCAGCACTGCCGCGGCCAGGATCAGCCACGGCACCAGGGACGAGAACAGCTTCTCCCCGGTCACCAGCAGCAGCGCCCCGCCCGCGATGCCGCCCAGCAGCGCGGGGAGGGCGACCACCATCGCCCGCCGCTTCTGCCCCTGGAGGTCGTACCGCTGGGCCGCCGTGCCGCTGATGTAGCCGGGCGACAACGCGACGGTGTTCGTGACGTTGGCGGGCAGCGCGGGCACACCGACGGCCAGGAGCGCCGGGAACGTCAGCAGCGAGCCGCCGCCCGCCAGCGCGTTGACGCCGCCGCCGGCCAGGGCGGACGCGCCCAGCAGCGCCATCTCGGGAATGGAGTAGCTCAGCGTGCCCGGACCGCTAGGACGACGACGCGGCGGCGCGCTCGACGCCCTCGCCGTCGCCGAACGCGCGCTGCGGGGCCTCGCGCCACAGCCGGTCGAGCCGGTAGAAGTCGCGCGCCTGCGGCGTGAAGACATGGACCACGGCGTCGAGATAGTCGAGCAACACCCATTCGCCCTCGCGCTCGCCCTCGGCGCGGCGCGGCATGATGCGATGGTCCTCCTTCAGGACCCGGCGGATCTCGTCGCTGATCGCCTTGGTCTGACGGGGCGTGTTGCCGGTGCAGACCACCATGTAGTCGGTGTAGTCCACGAGGCCACGCAGGTCGACGATGACGATGTCGGTGGCCTTCTTGTCGGCGGCGGCCTCAGCCATGAGCTGGGCCAGGTCGGTGGAGGTCGCGCCTGCTCCTTCGGGACGGTGACGTGCTGTCACCACCGAGGGTAAGGCATGGCCCGGTCGGCCCGCAACCGGACGGGTGGGCGGGATTCGCCCCCTCCGGCCTGCCGGCGGACGCGACGGGGATGGCCCGCCTTCGCCGCCGTGGAGCGGGCGGGGGGGGTGCGGGCGCGCGATCCACCCCGGCGACGCCCGGGCGCGGCGCGTCGTCGTGCCCGCCGGGGGGCGCTCACGCGACGGCCATCGTGGAGGACGCGGACGATGCGTTCTTGGCCGGCGCCGACCCCGGGGTCTACGGGCGACCCGCGTCTGCCGGCGCGTCCCCGTTGCGGCGCCGCAGAAGGGCCTCCACCGCCGGAGTGACGAGGTAGCGCACCGGGCCGCCCTCGGCCAAGCGCTCTCGGATCATGGTGGACGACACCTGCACGACGGGGGTCTCAAGCACGTCGACCCTGCCGGGGGCCACGTCGCGAGCCACGGACGCGATCCAGTCCGGGCCGTGGGCGTCGCGCGGCATCACCGCCAGCCGGGCGAGCCGCAGGATCTCGCCGGGGTCGCGCCAGCGCGGCAGCGTGGGCAGTCGGTCGGCGCCCATCATGAACCACAGCTCGGCACCGGGGTTCCTGGCCGCGATCGCGCGCAGCGTGTCGACGGTGTACGACGGGCCGTCGCGGCGCACCTCGACGTCGCTGGCGCTGAGGCCCGGGTGGTCCTCCACGGCCGCCTCCACCATCGCCAGCCGGTCGGCGGCGGGGAACGCCGGCGCCTTCTTGTCGGTGGGCACGCCGGTGGGCACCAGCAGCACCTCGTCCAGGTGGAAGCGCCACCAGGCCTCCTGGGCCACCACCAGGTGCCCGATGTGGGGCGGGTCGAACGCCCCGCCCAGGATGCCGATGCGCCGGCCGGCCACGCTAGCCCTCCACCAGCACGAACCGGTCGCGGTGGATGACCTCGGCGGGCAGCATCAGCCCGCGCGCGGCGATCGCCGCCGAGCTGAGTCCCCTCACGGCGTCCACGTCGGCGCGCGACATGGCGGCGATGCCCTTGCCCACGGGCTCCCCCGACGCGCCCACCACGTCCACCGCGTCGCCGACGGTGAACGCCCCCGACGCGCCCGTGACCCCCACGGCCAGCAGCGAGCGCCCCTTCACGCGCAGCGCGCGCGCAGCGCCGTCGTCGACCGCGACACGGCCCCGCGACGGCTTGGCGTGGCGCAGCCACAGCTTGAACGCGGGCTCCCGCTGGGCGCGGGGCCGGAAGCGGGTGCCCACGCTGCCGCCGTGGGTGACCGTGGACACCACGTCCGGGTCGGAGCCCGACGCCACGACCGTCGTGATGCCGGCGCCCACGGCCATGGCGGCGGCGCCGATCTTGGATGACACCCCGCCGCGCCCCAGAGCCGAGCCGCCCCCCAGGGGGGCCAGCGCGACGCCCTCAGGGCCGACGTCGGAGCGCACGTCGCCCAGCAGGACGGGGCTGCCGTCGTCGCCCACGCCGTACAGCCCGTCCCGGTCGGTCATGAGCACCAGCCACGTCGCGCCCAGCAGCACGGCCACCTGGGCCGCCAGCACGTCGTTGTCGCCGAACGTCACCTCGTCCGTCGCCGTGGTGTCGTTCTCGTTCACCACGGGCACGGCGCCCAGCTCGACCAGGCGGGTCAGCGTGGTGCGCGCGTTGAGGTACGTCGCCCTGCCGGCGATGTCATCGGAGGTCAGCAGGACCTGCGCCGGCGTGATGCCGTGGCGGGCGAACGCCTCCTGGTAGTGGCGGAACAGGATGCCCTGACCGACGGCCGACGCCGCCTGCAGGTCCTCCAGGGCCGTGGGCCGGGCCGGGAACCCCAACGGCGCGAAGCCGCACGCGATGGCGCCGCTCGACACGAGCACGGGGCGGTGCCCGAGGCGTGCGACGCGTGCCAGGTCCGCCACCCTCATCTCGAGCACGTCCAGCCGCACCCGCCCCGCACCGTCCACCAGCGTGGACGATCCCACCTTCGCGACGACGACGCTCACGTGACGCCCGGGGCGGCCAGGAACCCGGTCACCGCGTCCCGGAGGTCGTCCACGCCGGCGTCCAGCACGATCTCCACGGCCCGGTCGGCCCAGCTCGGTGCGTTATCAGGGTCGGAGAACGTCGCGACCACCCATTCGGTGGCGTCGTCGCGACGGAACGGGGCGATCCCCTGCCGCACGCGCGCGATACGGTCGCCCGCCGGCTCGGGATCCTCCTCGCTGACGCAGTGGAGGATCAGTCTCGCGTTCTCGACCTGCGCGAGGTGCGCGCGGGGCCGGGGGGTGCCGTCCTCGGCCAGCCCGGGGACGTCCGCGACCAGGTACAGGTTGGCGTAGTCGTCCGTGAGGGGCCCGAACGCGGGCTCGCGCGTGGAGTGCGGGTAGGGGGCGACGGTGGCGGCGGCCCCGGTCAGCGCGTGCAGCAGCGCGCTCTTGCCCGCGTTCGGCAGGCCCACGATCACTGCGTCGACGGGCGAGATGAACTCCAGCGTCAGCCACGCCGCCTCGCCGGGCATGCCGGGCACTGTCTCGCGCGGCGTGCGGTGCGTGGACGACTTGAACGCCCGATTGCCCACGCCGCCCTCGCCGCCGCGGGCCACGAGCACCCTGTCACCCGCGTCGTTGAGGCGCGCGATCACCTCGTCGTCGCGCAGCACGCGGGTGCCGGGTGGAACCGGGACCTCCAGGTCGGCGCCCGCCTTTCCGTGCTTGCCCCGTCCCTCCCCCGGCATGCCGGGGCGCGCCTTGTGGTGCACGGCGTGGCGGAACAGCGACAGGTCGACATGATCGTCGTCGGCCACGAGCAGCACATCGCCGCCCCGGCCGCCGTTGCCGCCGTCGGGGCCGCCCTTCGGGATGTACTTCTCGCGGCGGAACGACAGGCAGCCGCCGCCGCCGTGGCCGCCCTCCACGTGAATCCGCGCGGTGTCGGTGAAGGGCATCGGCGTGACCGCCCGGCCCCGCGGGCGCTAGGCCGCGCCGGCCTCCACCGGGTGCACGAAGATGCGCCGCCCCTTGCGGCCGTTCGTGAACTCCACCCGGCCGCTGACCGTCGCGAAGATGGTGTAGTCGCGCCCCATGCCGGCGCCGTCGCCGGGGTGGAACTCGCTGCCGCGCTGGCGGACGATGATCGATCCCGCGGGCACGAGTTGCCCCGAGAACACCTTCACGCCGAGGCGCTTCGCCGCGGAATCGCGACCGTTGCGGCTGGAACCGCCACCCTTCTTGTGAGCCATATCGTCGTCCCCCTAGCCCGCGATGCTCTCGACGCTGACCCGCGACAGGCGCGAGCGGTGCCCGCGGCGCTTGCGGATCTTCTTCTTGGCCTTGTACGTCGCCGCGATGAGCTTGGGGCCCAGCACGTGCTCCTCGACCTTCAGCGTCACGGTGCCGCCGCCGGTGATGTCGCCGCCGGCCTCACCGACCATCAGCGTGGTGGGCTTCAGCGTCTTGCCCTCGTCCTCGCCCAGCCGGTCGACGAGAAGCGTCTCGCCCGCCTTGACGCGGTACTGCTTGCCCCCGAGGGCGATTACGGCGTAGTCCGGCACCTTCGACTCCCACGACACATTGGATATCCGGCGTCGCGGCGGGCACAGCCCGACGGCGTTCTGCGACGCGACGCCGAACACTACCACGCGCGGGCCCATGCTCACAGCCCCCGCGCGTCCCCCCGGTCAGGCCCCCGTCTTCACCTTCACCTCGTCGTCGGCCAGGGTCGGATCCGGCTCCGTGGCCACCCTCTTGCCGGTGAACTGCTCGACGATCTCCAGGCGCGCCCGGCCGTCCTCGTTCAGCATCGCGGCAGTGCGCGGGCTGACGCGGACGTGGACCGTGTCGGCCGCCATGCCCTTGACCGCCTTCGCGATGCCCCGCGAGGCTTCGATGACCACCGTCTCGTCGGACGGGATGTAGCCCGTGGTCTCGCACTCCGGGCACAGCTCGGACATCACCTCGCGCGGGCCGTCCGAGATGTTCTGGCGCGTCATCTCCACCAGCCCCAGCGGGGAGATGTCCACCACGAACGTGCGGGTGCGATCCTTCTCGAGCTCGGCGTCCAGCGCGGCCTTGACGGCCTTGCGGTTCTTGTCGTCGCTCATGTCGATGAAGTCGATGATCACGATGCCGCCGATGTCGCGCAGCCGCAGCTGGCGCACCACCTCGACGGCCGCCTCGAGGTTGGTCTTCGTGACCGTGTCCTCGAGGCGGGACCCCCCGCGCCCCACGTTGCGGCCCGAGTTGACGTCGATGACCGTCATGGCCTCGGTGTCGTCGATGACCAGGTACCCGCCCGACGGCAGCGGCGCGCGACGCGCGAGCGTGGAGCGGATGGCTTTCTCGGCCCCGTACGTCTCGAGCAGCGGCTTGTCGCCGTCGTGCAGGCGCACGCGGTCGGCCATGCCGGGGGACGTGCGTCGCAGGAACGTCACGATGCGCTCGTGCTGAACGGGCTCGTCCACGATGACCTCGTCGACGTGGCCGTGCAGCAGGTCGCGGATGACGCGCAGGGACGCGTCCATCTCGCTGTAGAGCAGCGACGGCGACTTGACCTTCTCGGCGCGCTGGGAGAGCGCCCCCCACAGGCGCCGCAGCGCCGTGTAGTCGCGGGCGATGTCGTCGGCCGACGCCCCCACCGCGGCGGTGCGCACGATGAGGCCACCCTCGAGGGGCAGCGCGCCGCAGATTCGGCGCAGGCGGCGGCGCTCGTCGTCGAGCAGTTTGCGGCTGACGCCGACGCCGTCGCCGTACGGGACGTACACGACGAACCGCCCGGCCAGGGAGAGTTGCATGGTGAGGCGGCAGCCCTTCGTGCCCATCGGGTCCTTGGTCGCCTGGACCAGGATCTCGTCGCCCTTCTTGATGAGGTCGGCGATCTGCCTCTTGTGCTTGGGCACGCCCATCGCGACGATCTCGTCGACGTGGAGGAAGCCGCTCTTCTCGAGGCCGACGTCGATGAACGCCGCCTCCATGCCGGCCAGCACGTTGCCGACCTTGCCCTTCCAGACGTGGCCGACGACGGACCGCTGCCCGCGCCTTTCGATGTGTACCTCCGCCGTGCGGCCGTCCTCCACGAGGGCCACCCGCGTCTCCCACGGGTCGACGGAGACCAGGATCTTGGTGTTCAGCTCTCCTCCTCGGAGGCTTCGGGATGATCGGGTGAGCGGCGGAGGCGGGTCGCGACGAACCCCACGAGGTGCGTCGCGCCGAACGCGACGCCCGCGCGGATGACGGGCCTCCAGCCGGGCAGCGCGGCGGTGAGCCCGCGTGCGGTCTGCCTCCATACGGGTGCCGCGAGGGCGACGCCGACCGCCTCCCCCGCCTGAATCCCCTGCGGCTGTTCGCCGGCGAGATTGCCCACGTCGGCCGCCATGCGGGCCTGCAGGCCGGTGAGCACCGACGAGGACGCGCGGGATCCGGACAACAGCGTGACGACCGCGGCGCGGACGGCGCCCCGGTTCACGATGCCCTGGGTGGCGCTCTCGCGCAGCGGCGCGCTGGTGCGCGCCGCTGCGACAGCACGCATGCCAAGCCGCCGGATGACGGCCTCGCGCAGGTCCTCGGCGCCGGCGTCGTCCAGGAACTCCAACGGGAACGCCACGCCGACGCCCAGGTCGGGCTCGGCCCGCAGCGCCTCGACGGCCGCCCGCCGCTCCGTGGCGGTGCCGACGACGGCCACCAGCACGTCGCCGCCGGCGCGTCGCTGGTCGGCGAGGCGTTCGGCCACGGATGCGAGGTCGGCGCGGGGCGTGAGCGCACACACGATGAGGTCGTCGTCGATGGGGGCGCGAACGGGCTGACCGAGGGCCGCGGAGACCGCCGCGGTGGCGTCGCGGTCGCCCGCATCCATCACGCTGACGCTGGCGCCCTGCGCGGCCCCGCGGGCGGACATGACCACGGCGAGCCCGAGCGGCTTGCCGCGCGACACGCCGGCCTTCACGCCGCGGCGGGCGAGCGACGGGGGCGGCTTGGCCATCAGATATTCACCCGGCGGCGGCCGATGGCGATCAGCAGGCCGATCGCCGCGAAGTTGGTGAGTGTGTGGCTGCCGCCGTAGCTCAGGAACGGCAGCGGAATTCCGGTAACGGGCATCACGCCGATGTTCATGCCGATGTTGACGAACACCTGAAAGATAAACATCGCGGCGACCGCGTCCGCGACGACCTGCTCGAACTGGGTGGGTGCGCGCGCCGAGATCCGCAGGGCCCGCCACACCACGATGCCGAACAGGATAATCACGACGGCGGACCCGATGAACCCGAACATCTCGCCGACCACGCTGAAGATGAAGTCGGTGTGGTGCTCCGGGATGAACGCCCGGGTCGACTGGGTGGCCCCGTCGGCCCCCTTGCCCGTGGCGCCGCCCGCACCGATGCCGATCTTGGCCTGCGTGATCTGCAGGCGCGTGTCGGAGTCCACCGAGTCCGGGTTGAACAGCACGGTGATGCGGGCCGCCTGATAGTCCTTCAGCACGGGCAGGCCGATGGCCGGCAGCACGCCCACGACCAGCACTACCAGCGCCACGAGCGAGCCCCCCATCACGGCGAAGTGCTGCCAGGGCGTGAGGATCATGACCAGCACGCCCAGGTAGATCGCCCAGTACACCAGCGACGTGCCCAGGTCCGGCTGCATGAACACGACGAGCGCGGGGACGGCCGTCACCAGCCCCAGGAAGGCGGTGAGCCGCCACGGTTCCATCTCGCCCATGCGCTCCACGGCGAGCCCCGAGAGGATGAGGACCATCAGGACCTTGCCGAACTCGGACGGCTGCAGGCCGAACGGCCCGACGTCGATCCAGCGCACCGACCCGTTGACCGAGCCGCCGATGGCGAACACCACGGCGAGCGCGCCGAGCAGCGCACCCAGCAGCACCCAGGGCACGCTCTGCAGCCACTCGGGGTTGATGGACGCGACGACCGCGAACACCACCACGCCGGCGACGACGAACATCAACTGCCGATCGAAGTAGTACGTCGGCTGGCTGCGGACGTCGGTTTTCGTGCCCTCGCGAATCACGTACAGGCCCCAGGCGCTGAGCCCCGCGACCACCAGCATCAGCAGCCAGTCGAGCCCGGCCACCATCTCGCGGGCCCGGTCGGCGACGGGCGTGTGTTCGGAGGCGCGGCGGCTCTGGGTGAGGATGCTCATGGGATCAGTCGGCCTTGCGGGGCGTGCCGCACAGGCCGGGGTCGAACTTCGTGGGCCCGTACGCCGCTATGACGTTGCAGACTGCCGGAGCGGCCGCCGTCGCGCCCGTGCCGCCGTACTCCACCATCACGGCCACGACGATCCGCGGACGGTCGGCGGGCGCGTAGCCGACGAACCACGAATGCGAGATGCCGACCTTGTTGGTCTGCGCCGTGCCGGTCTTGCCGGCGATGACGGGGCCACCCGATGCGGCCACCGGGCCGAACACCGACGTGGCCGTGCCGTTCGCGCCCGTGGTGACGAGCTTCAGCCCGTCGTGGAGGACGTTCATCGTGGAGGGCTTGATCCCGATCGGCTGCGGCGGGTGGGCACCGGCAAGCTGGCGCACCAGGCTGCCGGCGGGGGTCTGGACGCGCTCACCCAGCGTAGGGGTCACCAGCTTGCCGCCGTTCGCGATGGCGGCGAACGCCACGGCCATCTGCAGCGGCGTCACCTGCACGTCGCCCTGGCCCATCGCCATGTTGATGTTGTCACCGGGCTGCCAGTTGTTCGTGCGGCCGTCGCCGTAGTCGTACGTCTTCTTCCACGCGACGTCAGGGATCCGCGCCGCTCCCTCGCCGGGCAGGTCGATGCCCGTGGGGCGGCCCAGGCCGTACTTCTCGGCCCACCGCTGCTGCAGCTGCGTGCCCGTCCGGTCGTAGTAGTGCCAGTACTGGTTGCCGAGGAGCGCGAAGATCGTGTTGCTCGACCATTCCAGGGCGCCGGGCATGCTCAGCTCGCCCTGGTTCTCCTTGTCGAAGTTGCAGATCTCGATGTCGTACAGCGGCACGCACTGGCCGGAGTGCATCACGGTGCCGGGCGTCAGCCCCACCGGCGGCCTGCTGCCCGGCACGGGGAGCGGGGTCTCCAGCGCCCCGGTCAGCGTGATCGGCTTGAACGTGGAGCCCGGCGGGTAGCCGCCCTGCATGAACCGCGAATACGTGGGGTTGCCCGCGTCCTTGCGGTAGTAGGCCCTGATCCGCTTCATCCGGCCGCGCACGAAGTCCTCGGGGTCGTAGGTCGGGTACGAGGCCATGCCCAGCACCTCGCCCGTCTCGGGGTCCAGCGCGACGCCCGCGGCGCCCGTCGCCTGGTAGTTCGTGGCGACCCGTTCCCGCAACTGATCCTGCAGCGCCCTCTGGACCCTCATGTCGAGCGACACCACCAGCGTGTTGCCCGGCGTGGGCGACACCGTCTCGTACACGCCGCCGCCGACGGGGCGGCCCGTGGCGTCCACCTCGACGGTCTCGCGTCCCTTGGTGCCCTTCAGGTAGCTCTCGTATTCCTGCTCCAGGCCGGCCTTGCCGACGATCTCGTTACCGACATAGCCCTGCTGCTTGTAGCGCTCGGCGTCGTCGGCGTTGATCGACCCCGTGAAACCCAGCACGTGCGCCGCGTACTCGCCCATCGGGTACGTGCGCACGTACCCGCGCTGCAGCGACACGCCCGGGAAGTCGCCCTGGCGCTCGGCGAACGCCGCCCGCAACGCCAGCGGCACGTCCTTGGCGAGGATCACGGCGTCGTACGGGGTGTCCTGCTCCGCGATCGCGAGGTCCTTGAGCATGGGGCGCGGAGGCTTCCCCAGCACCTGCGCAAGTGACCGGATGACGCTCTGGCGGCGCGGGTTGCGCAGGTCGAGAGGCCGGGCCACCAGGTTCCACCCCTGGCGCACCGTGGCGAGCACGTCGCCGTTGCGATCCACGATCGTGCCGCGCTGAGCGGGCAGGTCGATGACGCGGATGCGGTTCTGGTCGGCCTGGTTCGCGTACGCCTGGCCTCCGATGACCTGCAGGAACCACAGGCGCGTCACGAGGATCCCCAGCAGCACGACGGCCGCCACACCCAGCGCCGCGATGCGCATGGCGCTGGCGGGGGTCAGCGGCCCGCGGCCCGACGCGGACGGCCGTCGGCCCGTCACAGCCGCAGCCCCGGCTCGTAGTTGCGGGGCGCGTCCAGCAGGCGGCGCGCCGCCAGGGCCACCAGCGGGTACAGCAGCACGGTCAGCGCCAGCGTCGGCATCAGCACCCGCTGCACGAACTCCGCGGCCAGCAGCGTGCGCCCGTCGGCCACCTGCAGGGCCGCGTACCCCACCTGCACTGCCACGGCGGCGCCTGCGGTCATCACGACGCCGGGCAGCACGCCGTGCGACTCCGGGGCCTCGCAGTAGCGCCCGCAGAACCAGCCGACCACCAGGTACAGCAGGGCGTAGGCCCCCAGCGTATCCACGGGCGAGGTGAGCTCCATGAGCAGGCCGCCGGCGAAGCCGGCGACGGCGCCCGCGAGGCGCCCTCGCATGAGGGCGACGCACACCACCACCGCGGCCAGGACATCGGGCGTGCCGTCGGCCAGGCGCATGTAGACGAGCACGGACACCTGGGCGAGCGCGGCGACCACGACCAGCGCCGCGACGCGGCCCAGGCGAGGCCGGTCGGCGGGCGGCGCCGGAGCGGCGGAGTCGCCCGGGCCTACGACGATGATCGGGGGCGGCTCGGTGCTCACGGGTACGCCGCCCGCTCGCGCGCCCGGTCGGTGCGGGGCGCCAGCACCACGACGTACGTCAGCGGCTGGGGGCGCACGAACGGTGTCAGCTGGACGGTCCACTCGGCGTCGGTCTCCTCGGCGCCCGCGCCACTGACCCACCCCACCGGGATGCCCGCCGGATACAGGGATTGCAGGCCCGTCCCGGACCCGCGGCCCGCCGTGTACGCGATGTCGTTGGCCTCCACCTGGGCACGCCTGGGAATGCCGGTGACCTCCATCTCGCCGACCACCGTCGGCTGCGCCAGGCCGAACACCCCGGCGCCGGCGCCGGCGCGCGACGGCAGCAGCGTGACACCAACGGCCATGGAGCCGTCACTGATGAACGTCACGGTGCTGTAGTGCGACGACGCACGGGTGATGACGCCCGCGAGGGCCGCATCGACCTGCTCACCGGAGGCCAGCACCGGGGAGCCCACCACCACGCCGTCGGCGGTGCCCACGTTGAGGTCGGCGCGGTCGTACCACGCCGACGGCGACGCGTTGATGATCATGGCGGGACGCTCGGTGTAATCGCGCCGCCAGTCGTCGGCCTCCTTCTTGATCCACCCGTCGATGCCCTTGAGCTGCTCCAGCGTGGCCGCCTGCTGCTGACGGAACTGCCCCTCGGCGATCTGGGTGCGCAGCGCCTGGTTCTCCTTCTCGAACCTCGCGGCGCGCTCGCGCGCGTCGGACACGTCGCGCAGCCACGACCACCCGTCTCGCAGCGGCTTCACGGCTTTGGACGTGATGCCCTGGAACGGCGCCATGATGCCGCCCACGCCTCGCTGCAGCGCGTGCAGCGGGCCGCCTGCCCCCTCCGCGGCGAACGCCGTGAACAGCAGCACGCACAGGAGGGCGAGCCCGGCGGTGATGGCCCGCCTGGTCGCCACCTTGCGGCGGCCGAGGGGTGTGTCGGGCTGGGTGGCCAGAGAACCTCGCTTGATCGTGCGCTGGAACGGGCCGGCGTTCGCGCCGGTGGATTCCGATCGCGCCCGCCGCGGGCCGCGCTAGCGGCGCCGCCTGCGCCCGTTGTGGGCCTTGCGTATCACCTCGAACTCCTCCAGCGAGCGTCCCGATCCGACGGCCACGCACGTGAGCGGCGACTCGGCCACGTGGATGGGCATCTCGGTCTCGCGCCGCAGGCGCTCGTCGAGGCCCTGCAGCAGGGCCCCGCCTCCGGCCAGCATGATGCCACGATCCATGATGTCGGAGGCCAACTCCGGGGGCGTCTTGTCCAGCGTGCTCTTCACGGCGTCCACGATCTGCGCCAGCGGCTCGGACAGCGCCTCGCGGACCTCCTCGGACGACAGCACCACGGTCTTGGGCAGGCCCGAGATCATGTCGCGCCCGCGGATCTCGGCCTGCACCTCCTCGCGCATCGGGTAGGCCGAGCCGATCTCCAGCTTGACCTCCTCGGCGGTCTGGCTGCCGATCATCAGCTTGTACTCGCGCTTGACCCACGCGATGATCGCGTCGTCCATCTCGTCGCCGCCGACGCGCACGGATTGGGCCACGACGATGCCGCCCAGGGAGATGACGGCGACCTCGGTGGTGCCGCCGCCGATGTCCACCACCATGTTGCCGGTGGGCTCGGCCACGGGCAGGCCCGCGCCGATCGCCGCGGCCATGGGCTCCTCGATGAGGTACGCCTGGCGGGCACCGGCCGACAGGGTGGCCTCCTCGACCGCGCGCTTCTCGACGCCGGTCACGCCGGAGGGCACGCACACCACCACCCGGGGCGACGCGGCCCAGCGGGTCTGGTGAACCTTCTTGATGAAGTGCTCCAGCATCTGCTGGGTCACGTCGAAGTCGGCGATGACCCCGTCCTTCAGCGGGCGGATGGCGGTGATGGTTCCCGGCGTGCGGCCCAGCATGCGCTTGGCCTCGATGCCGACGGCGTGCACCTCGCCGGTGCGCTGATCGATGGCCACCACGGACGGCTCGGACAGCACGATCCCGCGGCCACGCACGTACACCAGCGTGTTGGCCGTCCCGAGATCCACCGCCATGTCCCGGCCGCCGAAGCCGGTGAGAGTCGACAAGAAACCTATGGGAGCCCCCGAACAGCCGCGTCGTTCACGTGACGCCCGGCTCGCGCGCGGGCCGGGTCACGGTATCCGCTGGCACCGCGATTCTCCACTCATGCGGGGGGTTCGCTACCATGACGTCTTGACTTCGACGCCCATGTTTGCGGATGACAACAGTTCTTCCCGTCGTGCAATGCGGCGTGCAAGAACGGAGGAGCGGGCCCGCGAGCAGCGGCGAGCAGAGATCCTCGACACGCTGCGGCGGCTGAAGGAGGACGCGGGCGACCCCGCCGCCCAGGCGGCGGCCGAGCGCAGGGCCCGCCGCCAGGACGTGCTGGACCGCTACCCGCCGCTGTATTAGCCCGCCGCGGCGGGCGACCACGGTGCGATGCCGGCCCGCTCGAGCAGCTTCCCCGTGGCGGCCATGGGGAGGCCCACGACGGCCGTGTAGTCGCCGCGGATGCCGTCCACCAGCACGCACCCGTACCCCTGGATGGCGTATCCGCCGGCCTTGCCCTGCCACTCGCCCGTCGCGACGTACCACTCGGCCAGGTCGGGGCTGACCCACCGCATCGAGACCTCGACGGTCTCCATCTGCTCCCACTCCCGGCCGTCGTCGCGCAGCACCACGACGCCGCTGAGCACCTCGTGCGTGCGCCCCGCCAGGGCGTGGACCATGCGCAGGGCTGCGGCCTCGTCGGGGGGTTGCCCCAGCGTGACGCCGTCGAGCGCGACCTCGGTGTCGCACCCCAGCACCACGCCCCCGGCCGGCACGCCCGCGCGAGCCGCGACCTCGCGCGCCTTGCCCCGCGCGTTGTCCATCACGCGCCCGTGCGGGTCCGGCCCGGGCCCGGCCTCCTCGAAGCGGGAGACCTCGACACGGAACGGAACCCCCAGGCGCCCCAGCAGTTCGCTGCGCCGGGGCGACGCGGAGGCCAGCAGGATGCGGGGCGCATCCCCGCCCGGGGGCGCCACGGTGGGGCCCGGCTAGCTCAGCTCGGGGAAGTGCAGGCCCAGCTCGCGGACGCCCGATTCGGGGCTGTCGGAGCCGTGAATGATGTTCTCGCCCACCTCGAGCGCGTAGTCGCCGCGGATGGTGCCCGGGGCGGAGTCCAGCGGGTTCGTGGCGCCCATCATGGTGCGCAGCGCCGCGACCGCCCCGTCGGGGCCCTCGACGGCCATCATCACGACGGGACCCGACGTGATGAACTGCACCAGCTCGCCGAAGAACGGCCGCTCCCGGTGCTCGCCGTAGTGCTCCTCGGCGGCCTCGCGGGTCATCACCGTCTTCTTCAGACCGACGATCTCAAGGCCACGGCGCTCGATGCGGGAGACGATCTCCCCGGTCAGCCCCTTGGCGACGCCGTCGGGCTTGACCATGACGAAAGAGCGCTCGCTCAACTGGATGCCTCCGGATCGGGTCGGACGTTGCGGCGCATGCGCCGGATGGTGGTGCGGGGGTCGGCGTCGTCGGATTCGGCGCGGGCGGGCGCGGACGACGAGGACGCCGCGGTGGCCTCGGACGACGGCCGTCGCGACGAGCGCACGCCGGGCGTGGACGAGTCGATGGGGTTGGCGCCGCGACGCAGCCGGTACTCGAGCTCGGTGAGGCGGATCTCGAGGTCCTGGAGTTCCTCGCGGGTGGCGACGCCGGCGTCGCGCAGCGCGGCCTTCGTCGCGGCACCCGAGCCGGGCGTCTCGCGGCCAAGGATGCGGCCGACGATCTCCTGCCCCTCGTGGTCGCCGATGTCGCCGAGGCGCCGTTCGAGCGCGATGAGCTCCAGCTCGCGCTCGCGGGCGTCCAGCAGGTACTCGGGCGGGCGCACCACCAGGTAGATCAGCGTGCCGAGGAACGGCAGCAGCAGCGACAGTGCGGTGGCGAAGATCACGAAGCCGCCGTTGTCGGTGCGACGGCGCGCGTCCTGGTACGTCCACCAGACCAGCGCGAGCCAGAAGATGACCAGGAACGCCTTCACCATGAACAGGATCAGGCTCCACGTGCCGGACTCGAAGAAGTTGGAGATCGACTCGAACGGGTCACCGCCGGAGTCGCCGCTCGCGGCCTGCAGAGCTATGTGGCTCAGGGGAGCCGCCGACATGAGGGCCATGCACTCTCCATCCGATTTCCCGGCGGGGCCAGCATACCAAGGGCGCGATGCCGCCGACCCCGCGGGCGGTTTCGGCACTCTTGCCTCCAGATTCGGCCCCGCGGGTTCGGCTCCTGCAGGCCCCCTGGAGGGGTGGCTACAGCGTGCCGGCGACCAGGCCGTCGCGGACGTCGGCCAGCAGGTAGAGCGAACCGCACACGAGTACGGTCCCCCCCTCCCCGGCCGCCGTGCGGGCCACGGCGATGGCCCGCCGAGGGTCGGGCTCGACGGCCGCCGGGGCCCCGTGCGCGCGGGCGGCTGCGGCCACGTCGTGGGCGTCCCGGGCCCGGGCGTGGCGCGAGCGCGTCGTGACGACGGCGTCCACCGCGGGGGCGAGCGCGGCCAGCATGGCCCCGGCGTCCTTGTCGTCAAGCAGCGAGACCACGGCCACGACGGGGGCCGTGGCGACGTCCGGCAGGGCCCGCACGAGGGCCTCCATGCCGGCCGGGTTGTGGGCGCCGTCCAGCACCGTGCGCGGGGCGCCGGGGATGACCTCCAGCCTGCCCGGCACGCGCACGGCGGCCGCCGCGTCGCGGACGGCGCCGGGGTCGAGCGGGGCATCCCGGAAGCGGCGGGCCGCCGCCACGGCCGTGGCGGCGTTGTCGCGCTGGAAGCCGCCGCGCACCGCCAGCCGCAGGCCGTCGATGCGCTCGCCGGGAAGGGTCACGTCGAGCCCCGCGGGCCCCTCGCGCGCGTCGAAGTCGCGCCCCAGCCACCAGCCGGACAGGCCGCGCGCCGCCGCCACGCCCTCCACCGCGTCGCGGGCGGCGTCGTCCAGACGGCCCACCACCAGGCGGTGGGAGCCGTCCGGGGCCACGGCCAGCTTCTCGCCGGCGATTGCCGCGACGGTGTCGCCCAGCAGGTGGGTGTGCTCCACCGCGACGTTGGTCAGCACGGTCACGCGGCCGCCGTCGACGACGTTCGTGGCGTCCCAGCGGCCCCCTAGGCCCGCCTCGATGGCGGCGGCCGCGCATCCCTCCCGCGCGAACGCCAGGTACGCGGCGGCGGTCAGCACCTCGAACTGGGTGACGGCGTCGTCCGGGCCGCCGCCCAGCGTGGCGGCCGCGTCGCGCACGCTGAGCACCGCGTCGGCGAATCGCTCGGGGGCCAGCGCCGCGCCGTCCACCTCGATGCGCTCCCTCCAGTCCACGACGTGGGGCGACAGGTACGTGCCCGTGCGGTCCCCGTGGGCGGCGAGCACGGCCGCGCACATGCGTGCGGTGGACGTCTTGCCGTTCGTGCCCACCACCTGTACGCAGGGGTAGGCGCGGTGCGGGTCGCCCAGCGCGGCCAGTAGCCGACGCATGCGCTCCAGACCGAAGCGCATGCCCAGCAGGTCGAGGCCGAGGATGTACGCCAGGGCCTCCGGGTAGCGCCCCCGCCCGGTCACCCGAGGCGGCCCAGCCGCTCCTCGAGGTCGGCGATGGTGGCCGCGAAGCCGTCGACCTTGGCCCGTTCCGCCTCCACCAGGTGCGCCGGCGCCCGCTCGACGAACTTGGGGTTCTCCAGCATCTTCTGGGCGCGGGCCAGCTCGGTGCGGGCCGCGGCGAGGTCAGCGTCCAGGCGGCCACGCTCGGCGGCGGGATCCACGGAGTCGGCGCCGCGGACCACCTCGATGGACCCGCCGCGCAGGCCCAGGACCTGGCCGCCTTCCACCGGCCGGTCCTCGAGCGCGACGCGGCCGATGGCCTCCAGCGGGCCGCGCACCGGGTCGAGCGCGGGGGCGTCGGTGACGTGGGCGCGCAGCACCTCGCGGGGCGGGATGCCCGTCTGGTTGCGGAGCGCCCGGACGGCGGTGACGGCCTCGCGCAGCGCGGCGACGGCCCCGTCGGCCTCCGCGTCCGGCGTCCCGGCCGCGGGCGGCGCGTGAACGGCCATGAGGCCCCGGGCGCCGGGCATCTCGCGCCAGCACGCCTCGGTCACGAACGGCATCATCGGGTGGACGAGGGCCAGGATCTGCTCCAGCGCCCATCCGGCGACGGCCGGCGTGGCGGCCTCTGCCTTCAGCAGCTCCAGGTACCAGTCGCAGTAGTCGTCGAACACCAGGTGGTAGACGTCGTCGGCGTAGCGGCTGAAGTCGTAGCCGGCGAGGGCCCTGTCGGCGTCGTCAACGGCCGCGGCCAGGGCCGACAGGATCCAGCGGTCGCCGACGGTCCGCGGCTCGGGGACACCGGCCCCGGCTGCGCCACCGCGCGACGTCACCAGGCGCGTGGCGTTCCACAGCTTCGTCACGAGCTGGCGGCCCTGGCGGATCTTCTCCTCGCTGAAGCGCACGTCCTGCTGACTGGACATCAGCAGCAGGCCGAAGCGCAGGGCGTCGGCGCCGTGCTGCTCGATGAGCTCCAACGGGTCGATGCCGGTGCCGAGGCTCTTGCTCATGCGGCGCCCGTCGGGGGCCTGGATGACCGAGTGGATGTAGACGTCCGAGAACGGGATCTCGCCCCGGAACTCCAGGCCCATCATGATCATGCGGGCGACCCACAGGAAGATGATGTCCCGCGCGGTCGACAGGACGTTCGTGGGGTAGAACGCGGCCAGCTCGGGCGTCTCCTGCGGCCAGCCGAGGGTGGCGAACGGCCACAGCGCCGAGCTGAACCACGTGTCGAGCACGTCGGGGTCCTGCACCCACCCGTCGCCCTCGGGCCCGACCTCGCCGACGTAGACCTCGTCGCCGCGGTACCAGACGGGGATCTGGTGCCCCCACCACAGCTGGCGCGAGATGCACCAGGGGCGGATCTCCTCCATCCACCGCAGATAGACGTCGCCCCAGTGCGCGGGCGTGAACGTGACGGACCCGTCGCGCACGACCTCCATGGCGGGCGGTGCCAGCTTGGCCATGTCGCAGAACCACTGCAACGAGATCAGCGGCTCCACGCGCGCGCCCGAGCGGTGCGAGAACGGCACGGTGTGCGTGTACGGCTCCTCGCCGCGCAGGAGGCCCTGGGCCCGCAGCGCGTCCTTGACCTTCTCCTGGGCCGCGAGGGGCTCCATGCCGGCGTAGGCGGGGCCCGCCTCGACCGTCATCAGACCGTCCTCACCGATCACCGAGATCGCGGGTAGGTCGTGGCGCCGGGCCACCTCGAAGTCATTCTGGTCGTGCGCCGGCGTGATCTTCAGCGCCCCGGTGCCGAAGTCCACGGCCACGTAGTCATCGGCGATGACGGGGATTTCGCGGTCGGTCAGCGGCAGGCGGACGGTCTTGCCGACCATCCCGGCGTACCGCGGGTCACCCGGGTTCACGGCCACTGCCGTATCGCCCAGCATGGTCTCGGGGCGCACGGTGGCCACGACGATCTCGCCCGAGCCGTCGGTGAGCGGGTACGCGATCTCCACCAGGCTGTCGGTGACCTCCCGGTTCTCGACCTCCAGGTCGCTGATGGCCGAGCCGAGGCCCGGATCCCAGTTGACCATGTAGTGGTCGCGGTAGATGAGGCCCTTCTCGTGCAGGGCGACGAACACCTTCACCACGGCGTCGTGGTAACCGTCGTCCATGGTGAACCGCTCACGCGTGTAGTCCATGGTGCAGCCCAGGCGCTTGAGCTGGCCGATGATGGTGCCGCCGTACTCGGCACGCCACTGCCACACGCGCTCCAGGAACGCGTCGCGGCCCAGCTCCTGGCGACCGGTGCCCTCGCGTGCCAGGGCCTTCTCGACCTGGGCCTGCGTGGCGATGCCGGCGTGGTCGGTGCCGCAGATCCACATGGTTTCGTCGCCGGCCATGCGGTGGCGACGGATGAGGGTGTCCTGGATGGTGTTGTTGAGCGCATGCCCCATGTGCAGCGCTCCCGTGACGTTGGGCGGCGGGATCGCGATCGAGTAGGGGGTCTTGCCGGACGCCGGGTCGGCGCGCACGAGACCGTCCCACGCACCCAGGAACCCGCGCTCGTCGGTCGTGGGGTCGTACCGGCCGCCGCTCTCGGTGCTCATCGAGCCACCCCGTTCGCGGAGACGTCGACGGGCGGCGCGGATGGGCGGACACGGACCATGTGCAGGCACTTTCGGCGGGTGAACGAGCGAGGCAGGATAGCGCGCCGCGCCACCCGCGCGTCGCCGCCGAGCGGGAGAAACGCGCGGCACCGGTCGACGCGCGATCGGGTGACGGGGCGGGACGGGCGCGCCCTCGTCTTCCGGAACACACCACACGGTTCGATCGACGACGGCCGGGGTGCCGGGTGCACCACCGGAAGACGCTGGGCGTGGCGGGGCCCGGCGGTCCCACTCCCCGCGTGGTGATGATGGGGCCGGCGCGGCCGCCCGCGGGCACCACCCCCATCGTCACCGAGGCGGCGGCCATGACCGCGTGGCCAGCGGGAGCGCGGGCGGTTCAGGAGCCACACGTGGACCCCGTCGGGACGCCGCCCTGCCGGCCCACCTGCGGGTCACGCACCGCACGGGGCACGGGAGGGGGTCGTCCCCTGGCGACGTGTCCGGTCGTGCCGTCCTCCCCCGCGATGACCGGGGCCCCGGCCCCGAGGGTCAGCCGCCGGCTTCCGCCGCCCTCTTGATCTCCGGCGCGGCCGTCACCAGGGTCGGGGGCAGGCCCCGCTCGATGGTGTCCTTCGTGACGGCGCACTTCACGACGTCGTCGCGGGACGGGATCTCGAACATCACGTCCATGAGCGCACCCTCGACGATGCTGCGCAGGCCGCGGGCGCCCGTCTCGCGCTCCAGGGCCTTGTCGGCGATGGCGGTCAGCGCGTCGTCCGAGAACGTCAGGTCCACGCGGTCGAAGCTGAAGAATCGCTTGAACTGCTTGACCAGCGCGTTGCGCGGCTCGGACAGGATGGTCACCAAGTCGTCGCGCGTGAGTTGGTGCACGGCGGAGATCACCGGCAGACGGCCGATGAACTCGGGAATGAGACCGAAGTTCACGAGATCCTCGGGTAGCACCTGCGACAGCAGCTCGTGCGGGTCGTGCTCGGCCATGGACTTCTTCTGCTCGGCCCCGAAGCCCACCCCGCGGCGGCCCACGCGCCGGCCGATGACCTGCTCCAGCCCCGCGAACGCGCCGCCGCAGATGAACAGCACGTTCGTGGTGTCGATGGTGAGGAACTCCTGGTGGGGGTGCTTGCGCCCCCCCTGCGGTGGCACCGACGCCACCGTGCCCTCGAGGATCTTCAGCAGGGCCTGCTGGACACCCTCGCCCGACACGTCGCGCGTGATCGAGGGGTTGTCGGCCTTGCGGGCGATCTTGTCGACCTCGTCGATGTAGATGATGCCGGTCTCGGCCTTCTTCACGTCGAAGTCGGCGGCCTGGATCAGCTTCAGGAGGATGTTCTCGACGTCCTCGCCCACGTAGCCGGCCTCGGTGAGGGCGGTGGCGTCGGCGATGGCGAACGGCACGTTGAGGATGCGCGCGAGCGTCTGGGCCAGCAGTGTCTTGCCGCAGCCCGTGGGGCCCAGCAGCAGGATGTTGGACTTCTGCAGCTCGATGTCGGACTCGCCCGCCGACATCATCTGGACGCGCTTGTAGTGGTTGTAGACCGCGACCGCGAGAGCCCGCTTGGTCTCCTCCTGCCCCACCACGTAGTCGTTCAGGACCCCGTAGATCTCCTGGGGTCGCGGCAGCGCGTCGGGGTCGAACCCGACGGGCGACGTGAGCTCCTCGTCGATGATCTCGTTGCAGAGATCGATGCACTCGTCGCAGATGTACACGCCGGGTCCGGCGATGAGCTTCTTGACCTGCCGCTGCGACTTACCGCAGAAGCTGCACAGCAGTTGCTCGTTGGCGTCCGTGGGCTTCGCCATGAGGGCAGGCCCCTAGTGCGACGTGATGACGCGGTCGACGAGGCCGTACTCCTTGGCCTCCTCGGACGACATGAAGTAGTCGCGCTCGGTGTCCTGCTTGACCTTGTCCAGCGGCTGGCCGGTGTGCTTGGCGATGATCTCGTCGAGCCGGTGCCGCAGGCTGATGACCTCGCGGGCGTGGATCTCGATGTCGGTGGCCTGGCCCTGGAAGCCCGAGGACACCTGGTGGATCATGACCTTCGCGTTAGGCAGCGCCATGCGCTTGCCCTCTGCGCCGCCGCACAGCAGCAGCGCCCCCATGCTCATCGCGATGCCGACGCAGATGGTCTGCACGTCGGCCTTGATGAAGTTCATGGTGTCGTAGATCGCCAGGCCCGCGTACACCGACCCGCCGGGCGAGTTGATGTACAGCGAGATGTCCTTGTCGCTGTCCTCGCCGTCGAGGTGCAGCAGCTGCGCCACGATCAGGTTGGCCACCTGGTCGTCGATGGGCGTGCCCAGGAAGATGATCCGCTCGTTGAGCAGGCGGGAGTAGATGTCGAAGGAGCGCTCGCCGCGCGAGGTCTGCTCCACCACCATGGGAATCAGCGGGCTCATTCGGCGCTCTGCTCCTTGCTCTCCGTGGACTCGCCGGACGACTCATTCGACTCGTCGGCGGTGTTCTCCTGGCTCTCGTCGGAGATCTTGGCCTCATCCGAGGCGTCCGTCACGGCAACCGGGTTCGCGGACGACACCAGCACGTCGACGGCACGGCGCATGCGCAGGTCCTCGCGCAGGCCGTCGAACGCGTTGTTGTCGCGCACTTCCTTGATGAGCTCGTCCGCGTCGCGCCCCATCTGCTGGGCGTCGTCGCGGATCTGCCCCTCCACGTCCTCGTCCGTGACCTCGATGCCCTCGGCCGCGGCGATGGCCTCGACCACCAGCTCGCGCCTGAGCGCCATCTCGGCGTCGGGGCGCAGCGCCTCGACGGTCTCGTCCAGCGTGCGGCCCGTGGCCTGCAGGTACTGCTCGAAGCTGACGCCCCGGGGCAGCTGGCTCGCCGTCTGGTTGAGGATCGTGCCGATGCGCCGGTTGGTCATCACCTCGGGCACATCGACGGTCGCCTCGGCGACGGCGGCGTCGATGGCCCGGCGGCGATACGACTCGTCCACCACGGCCTCGGCGCGCTCGGTGAGCTTGCCCTCGATGTCGGCTCGCAGCTCGGCGATGGTGTCGAACTCGCTGATCTCGGACGCGAACGCGTCGTCGGGCTCGGGCAGGGTCTTCTCCTGCACCTGGCCCAGGGTGAGCGTGTAGTCGACGGTGGCGCCGGCCAGCTCGGGCCGGTTGTCGTCGTCGTCGTACGCCACCGAGAGCTTCGTCGTGTCGCCCGCCGACATGCCCACGAGGGCCGTGTCGAAGTCGGGCATCAGGCGGCCCGCACCCAGCTCGACCATGTAGTCGCGGGCGCTGGCCGCGGCCACCTGGTTCGACCCGATGTGGCCGTCGAAGCTGATGACGACGAAGTCGCCCTCCTTCGCGGCGCGCTCCACCGGCGCCAGCGTGGCGGCCCGCTCGCGCAGGCGCTCGAGCTCGGCATCGGCCTGCCCCTCGGGCACCTCGACCTCGTCGCGGCCGACGTCGAGGCCCTTGTACGTGCCCAGCGTCGCCGTGGGCCGCGTCTGCACGGTGGCGCGGAACTTCAGGTCCGCGTCATCCTCGATGGGCCCGTCCATGTCGAGCTCGGGGTCGTCGATGGGACGCACGCCCGACTCCTGCACGGCCGTCTGGTACCAGCCGTCCATGGAGTTGCGCAGCATCTCCTGCACGACGGTGTCGCGCCCGAGGCGCTGCATCACCACCGCGGGAGGCACCTTGCCGGGCCGGAACCCGGGGATGCGCACGTTCTGGCCGAGTTGCTTGAGGGTGCGGTCGACGGCCTTGGCGACCTCATCCTTGGAGACCGAGACGTCCATCTGGACGCGGTCCTCCGGAAGCGTTGTGAGTTCAGTGTCTATAGCCATGCGGGTGAGAGGACTCGAACCTCCACGGGTTGCCCCACTAGGACCTAAACCTAGCGCGTCTACCGGTTCCGCCACACCCGCGGGGACCCGGCCCCCGCGTGGACGCGGGGAGGGTGAACGATGGGACTCGAACCCACGACCGCCTGGACCACAACCAGGAGCTCTACCGACTGAGCTACGTTCACCATGCGCCCGCCCGAACGGCAAGCCGGAGAAGGATAGCGCACCCCCCCGCCCCCCGCGCCCCGGCGGCGCGGCGACCCCGCCCCCGGCCGTTCACGATCCGTCCGCGGCGCCCCGCCGGTCCCTCGCCAGCCACAGCAGGCCCGCGCCCAGGGCACCCGCCAGGACGGACGCGCCGATCACCGCGATCCGCGCGCGGTCGATGAGGTCGGCCGAGCCCGCGAACGCCAGGCTGGCGACGAACACCGACACCGTGAACCCGATGCCCGCGAGCACCGACACGCCCGCCACGTGGACCCACCCCACCCCTCGAGGCAATGCCCCCCAGCCGGCCTTGACGGGGACGAGCGTGCCGAGGAACACGCCCACCAGCTTGCCCACCACGAGCCCCAGCACGATGCCCCACGCGACGGGGCTGCCGGCGGCGTCGCGCAGCGAGTCGCCGGTGATGGGGACGCCCGCGAACGCGACCGCGAACAGCGGCAGCACGACGAACGCCGACCACGGGTGCAGCACGGTCTCGATGCGCTCGGCCAGGGGCACGGCCTGCCGCCCGAGGTCGTCGACGCGCCGCCACGTCGCGAGCGAATCCGGCGCGTGGTCGTTGCGCTCGGCCATCTCGGCGGTGACGCGGGCGGCGTCGCCCGCGGCGTCATACGGCTCGGCCCAGGCCCGCGAGGGAGCGAGCAGCCCCAGCAGCACCCCCGCGAGCGTCGGGCTGACACCCGAGTTGGCCATCGCCGCCCACACCGCGATGCCGACCACCACGTACGGCACCACTAGGCGCACCCGCCAGTGGAACAGCAGCCACACCACCACGAGCGCCGCGAACGCGAGCGCCAGCCACGACGCGGACACGCCGGACGAGTAGAACGCGGCGATCACGAGGATCGCCCCGATGTCGTCGATGACCGCGACGCCCAGCAGGAACGCCGGCAGGGCCCCCGGGACGGCCCGCCGCAACAGCGCCAGCACGCCCAGCGCGAATGCGATGTCGGTGGCCATCGGGATGCCCCATCCGCCCGAGCCGGCGCCGCCCGCGTTGAACGCCGCGTAGATGCCGGCCGGGACAAGCATCCCGCCGAGGGCCGCACAGGCGGGCACGACGGCCAGCCGGCGGTCGGCCAGCTCCCCCACCGTCACCTCGCGCTTGATCTCCAGCCCCACGACGAGGAAGAACAGCGTCATCAGGCCGTCCTTCACGAACTTCTGCAGGTACGTCGAGGCCGACCAGTCCCCCACGCTGATCGACAGCTCGGTGTGCCAGAAGCCGTCGTAGTTCGCCGGCCACGCGTTGGCCCACACCAGCGCGGCGACGGCGGCGAGCCCCAGCACGATGCCGCTGGAGGTCTCGGTATGCATGAACGTCTGGATCGGGCCCAGCACGCGGCGGGCGCGGGGCGAGACGTCGGATGCCGGTGGGAGCCGCTGCGCCATGTCGCCGAACGCTACCGTCCGCCACCGGCGGTGCCGATACCGACGGGTGATGCACACCCCGCGGAACGCGGGCGGCTCTCCTGCCGCCGATCGCCGCGGACCGCCCCGACAGGACCCATCACCCCGCACCGTGGACCCGTACACCCACAGCCCCGCCCCCACGGAGGAACCGCCGCCGGCCCGGGGAGGCGGCGGCGATCACCCCCTGGAGGCGCCGGACCTCGTCGCGCAGCTGTCGCCCCTGCAGCGCCGCGTGCTGACCCTGCGCCGGGGCGCGCGGACACCCACGGTGGTCGGGCTGCTGACCGCGTTCGCGTGCAGCGTGTCCGTACTGGCCACGTTCGTGGTGAACGGCCTGATCGTGGGCGACAGGGGCTCGCCCCTCTACGTCGGGCTGGCCGAGGCGTTCGCGATACCGGCGGTGCTGACGCCGTTGATGACCCTCTACATCATCCGGCTCTACGGCCTGATCATCGACGCGCACGACGCGCTGGACCGGCTGGCATCGACCGACGCGCTGACCGGCCTGCGCAACCGCCGGGCGTTCTTCACGCTCGCGACCGACGCGCTGGCCCGCCGCGGCCCCGGCGAACTGGTGGTGCTGATGGTCGACGCGGACCGCTTCAAGGAGATCAACGACCGCCACGGCCACGCCGTCGGGGACGACGCGCTGCGGCGGCTGGCGGGGGGCGTGCGGGCGGCGCTGCCCCCGGACGCGGTCCTGGGGCGCGTGGGCGGCGACGAGTTCGCCGCCGTCGTCGCGCTGTCGCGGGGGCGCGTGGACTCCGCCGTCGACGCGGTCCGAGAGGCGTGTCGCGAGGTCAGCGTGGCGCCGGGCGTGGTGTTCGGGGCAAGCGTGGGGGCGGCGATCGTCGAGGCCGGCGACAGCGTGGACAGCGCGCTGGAGCGCGCGGACCGGCGGATGTACCGCGCCAAGGGGCGGGAGCCGGGCGGGGGGTCGCCGGTGCGCCACCGCCGCTGACGGGACCGGGCGGGCCCAGCCCGGACCTCAGAGGCGGCCGGCCAGGCGGCGGATCGCGGGCACGGGCGGGGCGAAGCGGGCGTCGGTGGCCCAGAGGCCCCCGGCGGCCAGCAGGGCGCCCACCAGCGCGGCACCGAACGAGGCCGGCCCGACCGCCTCGAGCGCGAAGAAGGCCCGCCAGGAGCCCATGCTCATGACGATGGCGAAGAGCAGCAGCAGCGCGCCGCACATCACCAGCGTCCAGCGCGTCCGCCGGGCCGTGGCCGCGGGCCCCTCCAGCAGCACCACCAGGTACACACCGATCAGCACCAGTGCGATCACCGCCACGGTGCGCGCGTCGGCCAGGGGCACGCCCAAGACGTTCTTGGCCAGCAGGAAAGCCGACACCACTCCCAGGCCCGTGGCCACGCCGGCGGGCACCCCGAAACGCGTGACGTCCCGCAGAAACCGGTCGCTGCGCCAGGGGCCGTCGCTGGGGGCGAGCGCCAGGATGAATGCGGGGATGCCCACCGTCAGCGCCGACGCCAGCGTCAGGTGGCGCGGCAGGAACGGGTATGCCTCGGGGCTGAGCCCGATGGTGAGGATGAGGAACGCGGCCAGAATCGACTTGGCAACGAACAGCTTTGCCACGCGCTGCAGGTTCCGCAGCACCATCCGGCCCTCGCGGATCATCGGGGGGATGGTCTCGAAGCCGCCGCGCACCAGCACCAGGTCACAGACCGTGCGCGCCATGTCGGTGGCCGAGCCGGGGCATACGGCCACGCGCGCGGTCTTGAGGGCCGGGACGTCATTGACACCGTCGCCCATCATCGTCACGTTGCCGTCGCGCGCCAGGATCTCGACGATCCGCTGCTTGCCCTCGGGGCTGACCCGGCCCGCCACCCCCGCGGCGCGCAGCGCCCGCCGCAGCTCCGCGTCGTCGGCCGGCAGGTGCCGGCCGTCCAGAGGGGTCCCGTCCACGGGCACGCCGGCGTCGCGGGCCACCGCGGCGACCGTCGCGGGGTCGTCGCCGGAGATCACGACGGGCCGCACGCCCTCCGCGCGCAGGTACCCGATGGCGTCGCCCACGCCCTGGCGCATCGCCTCGGCGAGCACCACGAGGCCCAGGGGGATCAGCCCCTGCGGCGGCGAGTCGCCCGGGGCGGGGCGGGCGGGCGGGATGCGGGCCTCGGCCAGCGCCACGACGCGGCGCCCCATCGCCTGGTGGTCGGCCACGAGCGCGTCCAGGCCGTGGCCCGGCACCGACCGGGCCAGCACGACCTCGGGGGCGCCCAGCACCAGCGTGCAGCCGCGCACGGTCAGGGCGCTCCACATCCAGCGCGACGAGAACGGGACGCCGTCGCTGGGCGCGGCGGGGTCCACGTCGGCCACGGCGCCCATGGCCTGCAGCATGGCGTCCCCCGGGGGGGAGGAGCGCCCGTACGTGGCGCAGGCGTTCCGCAGGGTCTCGGGCGCGACGCCCTCGGCGGGCACGAGGTCCACCACCCGCAGCGCGTCCTCGGTGAGCGTGCCGGTCTTGTCCAGACACAGCACATCGGTGGCGCACAGCGACTCGATGGCCGAGAGCTGCTGGGCGAGCGCCCCGCGGCGGGCCATGCGCAGTGCCGAGATGGCGTACGCGACGCTGACCAGCAGGATCAGCCCCTCGGGCACCAGGGTGACGACGCCGGCGGTGGCCTCGGTCACCGACTCGCGCAGGGGCTGGTCGTGCCGCACCAGCACGACGGCGAACGCGACGCCCAGGGGGATCATGAGCGCGACCATCGCGAGCAGCAGGCGATTGACCTGCACCTGCAGCGGCGACAGGGGGTGGCGGAACTCACGGGCCCGCCCGGTGAGTCGCTGGGCGTAGCTGTCGGCCCCCACGGCCTCCGCCACGTACGTGCCGGCGCCCTCCTCGCAGAACGAGCCCGCGCGGATCTCGTCGCCGGCCGCGCGGACGACGGGCAATGACTCGCCGGTGAGCATGGACTCGTCGAGGCCGAGTCCCTCGGCGTGCCGAATGCGACCGTCGGCCACCACCTGGTCGCCTGGACCCAGCGCCACCAGATCGCCCGGCACGACCTCGCCCACGGCCACGTGACGCTCACGGCCGTCGCGGACCACGCGCGCGTGCGGCGTGGCCAGGGCCGCCAGCCGGTCGAGTGCCCGCTTGGAGCGCATCTCCTGCAGGATCCCGATGCCCGAGTTGGCCACCAGGATCGCCACGAACAGCGCGTCGCGCCAGTCGCCCGCGGCCAGCGTGATGACCCCGAACGCCACCAGGATGAGATTGAACACGGTCAGCGTGTTGGCCCGCACGATGCTGGCCACGCTGCGGCTGGACTCCGGGGGCGGCGGCGGGCCCCCGCGCGACGCGAGGACGGCGGCGGCCTGGGCCTCGGTGAGCCCGGCCGCCCCGGGCGGGGGAGGGACGGGCGCCCGGGGGCTCAGCGGGCGAGTGAGGTCGTCGCTGCTCACCGCCGGGAGGCTAGCGCCGGGACCCGCGGCAGTCGTGGGGATCGCGTTCGGCGTCCCGCGGTGCCCCGAGGTCGCCGGTTGCGCCGCGCCCCATGCCGCACCCCGGGGAGTCATGGCGAAAAGGCCGGAACGCTCGGCACATGGGTCGCACCGGATCCCCTCCCGGAGTCCCCATCTCGCCCTCCGCGGCGGCCGCCGCCGACGACGGGGACGCCGCCTGGATGCCCTGCGCCGGTCGGGCGCCGTGCGATGGCCGACGCCCGCCGACGGACCGCGTCACTGCGACGACGGCGGGGCGCCCGGCCGATCCGGGACGGACGGGATGGCCTGGCCGACGTCGGCGGGGCGTTCGTCAGCACGCCCGCGCCGTTCGACACGTCCGCCGGGTTCACAGCCTCCGGGTGGTTCACGGCTCCACGGCCCGACCCCGGGGCGTCGCGCTCGCGCGGGCCGCGCTGCCGATCCGGCGGCGGTTCGTGGTCGTGGTTCCCGCCGTCGCGTCGGGGACGATGCTGCTGGTGGCCGCGCCGGCGGGCGTCGTGCGGCCCCGCTCGCCCGGCCACCGGCTGTACCGGGTCCAGCGCGGCATCGCCGAGGGGGGACGATGCCCCTGCAGGTGCTCGACGGGGCCTCCCCACCCGGGCGACGCCGCCCGCGGGGGGCGGGCGCTCCTAGGGGCGGGCCCGTGGGGGGTCGGGGTGTGCCAGACCCCGCGCGTCCAGGGCCTCCCCCGCCCCGTGGGCGAAGCGGCCGGCCGACACCACGGTGGGGACGGCCAGTGCCCGCACGCTGCGGCCCAGGCCCCGGGCGCGGCGTGCGTCGCGAACCCGGGCGAGGGCCAGCGCCAGGTGCTCGACGCTGCGCAGCGTCAGACCCACGGTGAGGCCCAGCCGGAACACGCGGTCGTGCCGCACCCGGCAGGCCCCGAGGCCCCGCTCAACGGCCCGCACCACGGCGGCGGCGGGGGTTGTCAGCGTCAGCGCAACGGCCAGCGACGCGAGCCCCAGCACCCGGGTTCCGGACACCCACGCCGCCCGGTGCTCGCCCATCCACATCTGCCACGCCCACATCACGAGGGCGGTCACCGCGAACGGCACCATCGCCCGCCCGAACACCCGCGCCGGGACGCGGGCCGACAGCGCGGCGCCGACGGCACCGACGGCCACCGCGACCCCCTCGCGCGGCCCGCCCCACGCCATCAGCGCAGCGGACGTCACCGCCAGTGCCAACCCCTTCGCCCACACCGGTGCCCGGTGCAGCCACGAGCGCCCGGGCCAGTGGAGGACGGGCGCGCTCACGCGCCCACCCGGGCGACGTAGGCGTCGACCACGTCGGCCGGGTCACCGTCGGCCACCACCCTCCCGCCGTCCAGCAGCACGGCGCGGTCCAGACCGCGGACGTGGTCGAGGTCGTGCGACACGATGACGGCCCGGGGGGCCATCGCCTCGACGGCGTCGACGACGCGGCGCCGGTTCACCAGGTCCAGCGCGGACGTGGGCTCGTCCAGCACCACCCAGGCCGGCTCCATCACCAGCACGCCGGCCAGCGCCACCAGCTGGCGCTCCCCGCCGCTCAGCGTGTGGACGGCCTGGTTCGCCTGATCCCCCAGGCCCAGGGCCTGCAGCGCCGCCCGCGCCGCCCGGTCGGCCTCGCGACGGGAGGCGCCGCGGGCCCGGATGCCCAGCGCGACGTCCTCGGCGGGCGTCGGCGCCACGATCTGGGCGTCGGAGTCCTGGAACACGAACCCGACGTCGCGCTGCACGGCGCGCCGGTCCGTGCGCGTGTCGCGGTGACCCACCGTCACCGAGCCGCGGGTGGGGAGCGTGAGACCGTTCACGCAGCGGGCCAGCGTCGTCTTTCCCGAACCGTTCGCACCGATCAACGCCACGCGGCGCTCGCCCAGCCGCAGGGTCACGTCGGCCACGATGGGGGTGCCGTCGGGGGCCAGCACGCTGACGCCGTCGAACGCGATCACGCGGCCTCCCACCGCCAGCGGGCCGCGACGCCCACGCCCCCGGCGACGGCCGCGGCCGTGAGCGCCGTCGCGCCGTCGCGTCCACGCACTTCGTAGAAGGCCCGGACCACCTGCGCGGCCCCGGACGCGCCCCACGGGTGCCCCAGCGCGATGGCGCCGCCGCGGGGGTTGAGGCGGTCCTCGTCCAGGCGCAGGTCGTCGACGGTGGCCAGCACCTGTGCCGCGAACGCCTCCGTGAACGCCACCGTTTCGACCGCGGACGGGGAGAACGCCGGGTCTCGTTCGATCAACGCCCGCACCGCGGGGACGGCGCCGAGGCCGCACACGCGCGGGTCGACGCCGGCGACGGCCGAGTCCACGTGGGCCAGGCCGCCCGCCAGATCCGCACGCCGAGCCGCGCCGGCGGACATCACCACGACCGCCGCCGCCCCGTCGGCGATCTGGCTGGAGTTCGCGGCCGTCACCGTGCCGCCGGACCGCACGACCGGCGGGAAGCGGGCGCAGCGGGCGGCGTCCAGACGGGGCCGCGGGCACGCGTCGGCCCCGAGGCCGGCGACGGGCGCGAGCTCGGCGTCGAACGCCCCGGCGGCCGCGGCCGCCGCGGCCCTGGCGTGGCTCCGCGCCGCGTACGCGTCCTGCCGCTCGCGCGCGATGCCCCGCTCGGCGGCCACCGTCTCGGCCGAGAAGGCCATGCCCGGGTCGTCCCACCCCCCGGCCGCGAACGGCGCCCGGGGGAAGAACCTCCGGCCCCGGGCGCCCTCGTCGCCGGCCGCCGCGGCCCGCATGGGCGACGTCGACGCGCTCTCCACGCCCCCCGCCACGTAGGCGTCGCCGGCGCCGGCCTCGACGAGGCGGCACGCCAGCGTCACGGCATCGAGGCCGCCCCCGCACTGGCGGTCCAGTGTCATCCCGGCCGCCGTGGACGGCAGCCCGGCCGCCAGCGCGGCACGGCGGGCGAGGTTTCCCCCCGGCCCCGTCGCGGTCGCCAGCACGACGTCCGCCACGGCGGCGGCGTCGACGCCGGCGCGCTCCACCGCGGCCCGCACCACCGCGGCGGCCAGGTCGTCGGCGTGGACGCCCGCCAGCGGCCCGTCCATGGGCGCGAACGGCGTCCGTACGGCGGCGACCACCAGCGCCCGGGTGCTCACCGGATCTCCGCGGCGCCGTCCACCAGCGCGCGGACGGCGGCGCGGTCGACCTTGCCGGTGCGGCCGAGGGGAGGCGGACCGTCCAGCGCGACATACCGACGCGGGCGCTTGTACGCGGACAGGCGACCCGCGACGTGCGCGCGCAGGGCGGCGCGGGTGAGCGCGGCCCCCTGTGCGGGCTCGACGGCCGCGCACACCACCTGTCCCCACGCGGGGTCGTCCACGCCGACGACCACGCACGACGCCACGCCCGGCGCGGTGGACACGACCTCCTCCACCTCCTCGGGCTGCACGTTGGCGGCGCCCGTGATGATGAGCGCCGAGCCGCGGCCGTCCACCCACACGTGCCCCGCCGCGTCCACCCGTCCGCGGTCGCCCACGGTGATCCAGCCGTCGGCGGGGCGGGCCGGCGCCCCCGCGGGCGCGCCGCCGCGGTAGCCCATGAACACCAGGGGGCTGCGGACGTGGAGCGTGCCGCGCTCCCCCGCGGCGGCGGGGACGCCGTCGTCGCCGCGGACCTCGATCTCCACGCCAGGGAACGCCCGCCCCACTGATCCAGGAGGGGTGTCGTCGCCGTCGCGGCGGATCGCGACGAACGACAGCTCGGACGCGCCGTAGTACTCCACCACCTCGGTGCCGGGGAACGCGTCGCGCACCGCGGCCCGCACGGCGGCCTCGAGGCGCGCGCCGGCGCAGTAGACCCGGCGGGGTGCGGGGGTTCCCAGACTCCCCCGGGCGGCGGCATGGGCCAGCATGGTCGGCACCACGTACATGGCCGCCGGCGCCTCGTCCGCGCCCGCCCTCGCGGCGTCCGGCGCGGGTCGCAACTCGAGCGTCGCGCCCGCGTGGAGGGCGTGGAGGGCCCCGAACAGGAAGTGCGAGCTGCCCATCCCGCCCGGCACGACCACGGGCCCGTCGCCGAGCGGCGCGAACGCGTCGAGGCCGGCGAAGCTCTCCCACCACGACCGGTGCGAGCGTTGGAACGCCTTGGGGCGGCCGGCGCTGCCGGACGTGAACCCGACGTAGAACGCGTCGCCGGCGCCGGGGGTGCGCGGCCCGGCCGGGCCGCTGGCCGCGGGAGTGCTCCACGCGCGCCACCCCGCGGGGGCCGCGGCGGGGCGGTGCCCCGCGCGGGGCTCCCACGGGTGGGCGGCGGGCACCATCACGGCCGACGGCGCCAGGACGTCCAGCGCCCCGTCGGCCTCCGCCCCCGTCCAGCGGCCGTCCAGCACGCCCACCGCCCAGCCGGACGACGCGAGCCCCAGAAACGCGGCGACGAACGCGGGGGACTCGTCCCACACGAGCCCCACGAACGGGGTGGGTTCGCCG
>JAGQUM010000019.1 GCA_020438485.1 Thermoleophilia bacterium
ACGAGCCCACCACGGGCCTCGATCCGCAGGCCCGGCGCGTGGTGTGGCGAACGCTCAGGGAGCTGCGACGACGGGGGCGCACGCTCGTGCTCACGACGCACTACCTCGACGAGGCGGAGCGGCTGTGCGACCGGCTCGTGCTGCTCGACCAGGGCCGGATCGTGCTTGCCGGCCGCCCGCAGCAGCTGATCCTCGACCACGCCGGCGAGCTCGTGCTCGAGGTCGACCTGTCCGACGCGCCCGGCCACGCTGCCGGCGACCCGTTGCTCGCGAACGTGCTGGCCGCGCTTGACTCGAGCGAGCTCGAGCACGTCTACGAGGGGGGCACGCTCACCGTCTACGGCGCCGGGCAGGCCAGCGGCAGCCTCGAGCAGCAGTTCGAACGGATCCCGTCGCCCGACGGCGCCTCGCGCGTGACCCGACGCGGCACGCTCGAGGACGTGTTCCTGCGCACGACCGGCCACGCGCTCATCGAGGGGGCCGACGCATGACCGGCACGTCGTCGACTGCAGCCGCGACATCGGCAACGGCCGCTGCGATCGTGGCCGACGCGCCGCTGCCGCAGGTCGTCGTCGCCCATGATGCACCGGCCGATCCACGCATCAGCATCGCGCTCACGCGCGCGGTGTGGCACCGCAATCGCGACGTGTTCCTGCGCCTGTGGACGTGGCTTCTGATCCCGAACGTGGTGGACGTGTGCCTGTCGATGCTCGCGCTCGGGCTCGGCCTCGGCGCGGCCGTGAGCGGCGTGGGCGGCGCGGGCTACGCGGAGTTCATCGCGCCGGGCCTCGTGGTGTGCAGCGCGCTGTTCAGCGCCGGTTTCGAGTGCAGCTACGGGACCTACTACCGGATGGACAAGCAGCGCACGTTCGACGCGATGGTCGCCACCCCGGTGCAGCTCGACGACGTCGTGCTCGGCGAGCTCTGGTACGGCGCGTTCCGCGGCACCGTGAGCGCGAGCGTGATCGCGGCGATCTTCGCGGCGTTCGGGCTGTTCGGCTCGTGGTGGGCGCTGCTGCTGCCCGCGATCTGCTTCCTCGGCGCGTACATGATGAGCGCGCTCGCGGTGACCGCCGCGAGCGTCAGCCCGATGCTGGAGACGCTCGGCTACTGGGTGAGCTTCGGCATCTTCCCGATGTACTGGCTCAGCGGCACCTTCTACGACCCGGCGCAGTTCGGCCCGGCGATCCAGGCCGCGCAGTTCCTGTCGCCCGCGTGGCACGGGGTCGAGCTCGCCCGCTCCGCATCGGGCACCGGCGGCGCCGGCTTCGACGCGATGAGCCTCGTCCACCTCGCCGTGCTCGTCGTGCTCGGACTCGCCGCCACCTGGAGCGCGATCACGCTCATGCGGCGGCGGCTGATCCGCTGACGTGTGTGAGACGCGTCGGCAGGCGCCTCACACCAGCAGCTGGTCGCTGATCGGCGCGAGCGCCTCGATCACGTTCGCAATGTGCTCGGCGGGCTCGAGCCCGATCAGCTCGCAGCCGTGGGCGACATCCTCGCGGCTCACGCCGGCAGCGAAGCTCGGTGTCTTGAGCTTCTTGGTGACGCTCTTCGGCTTCATCCCGCCGAAGCCCTCGGGGCGCATGCGCGCGACCGCCACCACGAACCCGCTCAGCTCGTCGCACGCGAACAGGTAGCGCTCCAGGTTCGTCTCGGGCACCACGCCGGTGTGCGGTGCGTGTGCCTGGATCGCGCGCACCACGACCTCGGGCCAGCCGGCCTCGCGCAGCATCGGTGCGCCGTCGGCCGGGTGCTGCTCGAGCGTCGGGTGGATCTCCCAGTCGAAGTCGTGCAGCAGCCCGGCGTTGCCCCACGCGTCGGCGTCCTCGCCGAGGTGCACCGCGTACGCGCGCATCGCGACCTCCACCGCCCGACAGTGACGCCGCAGCGAGGGGCTCTTCACCCACTCCTCCAGCAGCGCGAGGGCGCGGTCGCGGTCGCGGGCGAGGGCCTCGGGGTCGGTCATGGCGCCACGATAGCCACGGCGCGCTACGCGCGCAGCGTGCGGTCCAGGCGGCCCAGGGGCACGGCGAACAGGGCAGCCGTCAGCCCCACCATCAGCGCGACGTGACCGGCCGTGGACCACCCGGCGCCGCCGAGCACCAGGTCGCGCAGCGCCTGCACGAAGTGCGACAGGGGCAGGCACCAGCCCACCGCCTGGGCCCAGCCCGGCAGCCGGTCGAACGGGAAGAAGATGCCGCCGAACAGAAACATCGGCGTGAGCACGCCCGTGTAGAAGATGTTGAAGTGCTCGATGTTCGACACGAACGCCGTGTAGAGCATCCCCAGCACCGCGAACATCAGGCCCCCGACCAGCATCACCGGGACCGCTGCGAGGGCCCACGGCGAGTGAACCAGGCCGAAACCCGTCATCACCGCCAGGAACACGGCGCCGTACGCGACCGCGCGCGTCGCGGCCCACAGGTATTCGCCCACCACCACGTCCGGCACCGACAGCGGCGTGGTGATGGCGGCCTCGAACACGCGCCGCACGTGGATGCGCACGAACGCGTTGTACGTGGTCTCGATGATCGCGCCGAACATCACCGTGGACGCCAGCACCCCCGGCGCGATGAACGTGACGTAGTCGTGCCCGTCCACGGCGGTGAGGTACGCGCCCATCCCCAGGCCCATCACGGCCAGGTACGCGATGGCCTCGACGAATCGCGGGATGAGCGTGGTGACGATCGTCCGCCGCCCGACGGTCGCGTTGCGCACCCAGTAGCGCGACGCGCCCGCGAGCGACAGGTCACGCGGGCCCGCCGGCGCGCTCACAGCTCGTCCATCAGCGCCTGGATCTCGTCGGCCATGCCGTGGTGGCCGTGCTTGACCGCCTGCTCGATGCCCGCCAGGTACGCGTCGGCGGCCTCGTCCGGGCGCCCCGCACCCGCAAGGCACTCGCCCAGACGCTGCCACGCGTTGCCCTCGTCCTCCTGCAACGCCAGGTACGCCCGGAACTGCTCGGCCGCGTCGCCCAGGCGCCCCGAGCGCTGCAGCTCGACGCCATACGCGAAGCGTGCGCGGGCCACGCCGGGGCTGTCGGCGACCATACGGGCGAACGCGTCCAGGCGGTCCATGCGGGCAACGTTACCGCAGCCCCCGGGGCCACCCCGCAATGTGCGCATTGTCGCGTAGATGCGCAACGTGGGGAGCGTTGCTAGCGTGCATCGCGCACCCCGGCCATCGCCGCGCGCGTGCCTGCGAAAGCGTGCCTCACACCGTGGACCTGAACGACTACCTTCCCATCGTCGCCTTCATGCTGGCCGGCATCGTCGTGGGCGTCGCCATCCTGACGCTCAGCCGCATCGGGCCGCGCAAGCCCAACGCCGCGAAGGAGCTGCCGTACGAGAGCGGCATCCTGTCCACCACGCCGGTGCGGCAGCGGTTCTCGATCGACTTCTACCTCACCGCGATGCTGTTCATCGTGTTCGACATCGAGCTGGCGTTCCTCTACCCGCTGGCCGTGGTGCTGCGCGACGAGGGCATCGTGGCGCTGGTGCTGCTGCTGGTTTTCGCGGCCACAGTGGTCGAGGCGCTCATCTACATCTGGCGCAAGGGGGCCCTCGAATGGCGCTGATCCCGCCTCCCGGCGGGCGTATCGAGCGCCTGCCGCGCAACGACGACCGCATCGACCGCGACCTACGCGACCTTGTCGACAGCGAGGAGGAGGAGGCGTTCGCCAAGCGCCTGCTGCTCACCACTGTCGAGAAAGCCCAGAGCTGGGCGCGCTCGTCGTCGATCTGGCCCTGCACGTTCGGCCTGGCGTGCTGCGCCATCGAGATGATGCACATCGCCACGCCGCGCTACGACGTCGCCCGTTTCGGCGCCGAGGTATTCCGCAACTCTCCGCGCCAGGCCGACCTCATGATCGTGTCGGGGCGCGTGTCGCACCGCATGGCCCCCGTGCTGCGCCGCATCTACGACCAGATGATGGAGCCCAAGTGGGTCATCTCGATGGGCGCGTGCGCGTCGAGCGGGGGCGTGTTCAACAACTACGCGATCCTGCAGGGAGTCGACAAGATCGTCCCCGTCGACGTGTACGTCCCGGGCTGCCCGCCGCGCCCGGAGAGCCTCATCGAGGGCATCCTGGTGCTGCAGCGCAAGATCGGCTCGAAGGGCCTGCCGACGTCCACGGACCTCATGCGCGAACGCGACATGCCCCTGCCCGAGCAGGCCGCCGAGAGGGCCGCCGCGCTCGACGCCCAGGTGCGCGGGCAGTGAGCGGCCCCCGCGAACTCATCGACGCGGCGCTGCCCGGCGCCGTGGTCGACCTGTTCGAGGACGCCGGCGGCCAGCTGACGCTGGAGGTCGACCGCGCCCGCCTGGGCGAGGTCGCGCGTTTCCTCAAGGGTGAGCAGGGCGGCGGGTTCGTGCTCCTGGCCGACGTCACGTGCGTCGACATCCTCGACGGCGACGGGCGGGGCAACCGCTTCCGCCTGGCATACCAGTTGTTTTCGATCACGTCCGGCGACGTGCTGCGACTGCGCGTGTGGGCCGACGCCGAGAACCCCGAGGTGGACTCCGTGCAACCGGTGTGGGCCACTGCCGACTGGCTCGAGCGCGAGGTCTACGACATGTTCGGCGTCCGCTTCGCCGGGCACCCGGACCTGTCGCGCATCCTCCTGCCGTTCGACTGGGAGGGCCACCCGCTGCGACGCGACTACCCCATCGGCGGCGAGAACGTGTGGTTCAGCGATGCGGTGTAGGCGATGAGCAACGTCGACCTGGGACGCGACACCTCGCTTCCCCACCAGGAACTCCCCGAGACCGAGCGCATCGTGCGCGAGGTGGAGGCCCGCACCCCGGCCGAGGCGGCGGCCCGTACGGCGGAGCACGAGCGCCGCGCCGCCGAGGACCCCGTGGGCGCGCGCGACCCGCTGGTGCTGAACATGGGCCCGCACCACCCGTCCACGCACGGCGTGCTGCGCCTGGTCACCGAACTCGACGGCGAGGTGGTGCGCGACATCCACCCCGTGATCGGGTATCTGCACACGGGCATCGAGAAGCAGTGCGAGAACAAGACGTTCTGGCAGGCCATCACGCTGGTCACCCGGATGGACTACCTGTCGCCGTTCTTCAACACGCACGCGTACACGCAGAGCGTCGAGAAGCTGCTGTCGCTGGACGTGCCGCCCCGCGCGCAGTGGATCCGCGTGATGCTGTCCGAACTCAACCGCATCACCAGCCACCTGGTGTGGCTCGGCACGAGCGGCCTCGAGCTGGGCGCGATCTCCGTGATGTTCTACACGTTCCGCGAGCGTGACCGGGCGCTGGACCTGTTCGAGATGATCGCCGGCGAGCGCATGAACACCCGGTACTTCCAGGTCGGCGGATGCGCGGAGGACATCCCCCCGGGCTTCGAGGACCTGCTACGTCGCTTCGTCGACGAGATGCCGTCGCGCATCGACGAGTACGAGGGCCTGCTGCGCGCCAACCCCATCTGGGTCGAGCGCACCAAGGGCATCGGCATCCTGCCCGCCGAGCAGCTCATCGACCTGGGCGTGACAGGGCCCCCGCTGCGCGCCGCCGGCGTGGACCTCGACCTGCGCAAGGCGCGCCCGTACTCCGGCTACGAGCACTTCGACTTCTCCGTGCCGCTCGGCACCCAGGGCGACGCGTACGACCGCTTCCTCGTGCGGATGGCCGAGATGCGGCAGTCGGTGCGCATCATCGAGCAGTGCCTCGACGGCATGCCCGAGGGCCCCAGCATCGTGGACGACCGCAAGGTGGTGCTGCCCCCGCGCGGCGAGCTGGCGACGTCGATGGAGTCGCTCATCCACCACTTCAAGCTGGTGACCGAGGGCTTCACCGTGCCGGAGGGCGAGGCGTACAGCGCCGTCGAGAGCCCTCGTGGCGAGATCGGGTGCTACGTCGCGTCCGACGGCGGACCCAAGCCGCTGCGGGTGCACATGCGCGACGCGAGTTTTGTCAACCTGCAGGCGCTGCGCCCCATGGCGCGCGGCGCGCTGCTCAGCGACATGGTGGCGATGATCGGATCGTTGGACAACGTGATGGGCGGCGTGGACCGATGACCGCCGACGAGATCCGGGCGTACCTGGAGCCCCGGCGCCACGAGTTCGCGGACCCCCGCTCGCTCGTGATGCCGGCGCTCAAGTACGCGCAGACCACGCGCGGCCACCTCTCGCGTGAGGACCTCGACGCCGTGGCCGAGGCCACGGGGTTCACGCCCTCGTTCGTCGAGAGCGTCGCCTCGTTCTACGACCGCCTCTACACGCAGCCGGTGGGCAACCGCGTGGTCAGCGTCTGCATCACGCTGTCGTGCATGCTGCGCGGCTCCGACGAGGTGTGGGACCACCTGTGCGAGAAGGAAGGGATCGACCACCACCACGGGGGCACCAGCGCCGACGGCCGCATCACCATCCAGGAGGCCCAGTGCCTGGGCTACTGCGACAAGGCGCCGTGCATCCAGGTGGACGCCGACGAGACGCTGGGGCCGTTCACGCCCGACTCGGCCGCCGCGCTGGTGGACGAGCTGCGCGCCGCGCCCGACCCCGAGGAGTACTGGCGATGACGGGGGGTCCGGCGTGCCGATCATGAACAACGTCTACCGCCAGCGCGCGGCGGAGAAGCCGCTGGTGACCCTCGACGACTACCGCGCCGCGGGCGGCTACACCGCCCTGCCCAAGGCCTTGGCGGACGTGGAGCCCGACGACCTGCAGTACGTGTTCATGCGCTCGGGCCTGCGCGGGCGCGGCGGCGCCGGGTTCCCGATGGGCAAGAAGGCCAGCTTCCTGCCCAAGGACTCCAAGAAGGCCAAGTACGTCGTCTGCAACGCCGATGAGAGCGAGCCCGGGACGTTCAAGGACCGGGACATCATGGCGTTCAACCCGTTCCAGCTGCTGGAGGGCATCACGCTGGCCGGCTACGCCATCGGCGCCGAGCGCGGCTACATCTACATCCGGGGCGAGTACGAGCACCAGGCCCGCGTCCTTGACGACGCCGTCCGCCAGGCCCGCGCGGCCGGGTTGCTGGGCGAGGGCATCCTGAAATCCACGCTGAACTTCGACATCACTGTCTACCGGGGGGCCGGCGCCTACATCTGCGGGGAGGAGACGGCGCTGCTCGAGAGCCTCGAGGGCAAGCGCGGCCAGCCGCGGCTGAAGCCCCCGTTCCCCGCCGTCGCCGGCCTGTACCAGTCGCCCACGCTCATCAACAACGTCGAGACGCTGGCGGCCCTGCCCCCCATCGTGGAGAACGGGGCCGACTGGTACGCCGCGCTGGGCCCCGAGAAGAGCCCGGGCAGCAAGGTCTTCAGCATCTCCGGTCACGTCATGCGGCCGGGCAACTACGAGATCGTGCTGGGCGAGACGACGCTGCGCGAGCTGATCTTCGTGCACGCGGGCGGGCTGCGGCCCGGCCGCCGCGTGAAGGCTGTCTGGGTGGGCGGATCAAGCGTCCCGGTGCTCGGTGAGGGGCACCTCGACACGCCGCTCGACTACGAGTCGATCCAGGCGGCGGGGTCCGCTCTGGGCTCCGGCGGCTGCATCGTGATGGACGACTCGGGCTGCATCGTCCGCGCGTCGCTGCGCCTGGCCACGTTCTACCGCCACGAGAGCTGCGGCAAGTGCTCGCCGTGCCGCGAGGGCACGACGTGGCTCGAGAAGCTGCTGATGCGCATGATCGCCGGCGAAGCCCGCATGGAGGACCTCGAGATGATGGAGACGCTGTTCGGGCGCATCTCGGGCAAGACGTTGTGCCCGCTGGCGGAGGGCGCCGTCGCCCCCATCAAGAGCGCGCTGAACATGTTCCGTGACGACTTCGTCCGCGTGGTCGAGAACGGATCGCCGCGCCCCGAGCCCATGATGGCGGGGGCGTAGCCCGTGGCCGACTACGCACCCGTCGATCTCACCGCCGAGAACCTCGTCTCGTTCGAGCTGAACGGCGAGAAGGTCCAGGCTCCCGCCGGGACGATGCTGGTGGACGCCTGCCACGCTCTGGGCGTCGAGGTGCCGATCTTCTGCTACGAGCCGCGCATCGGTCCCCCCGTGGGGGCGTGCCGCATGTGCCTGGTCGAGGTGGAGGGCATGCGCGGCCTGCAGACCGCGTGCAGCACGCCCGTGCAGCCCGACATGGTGGTGCGCACCACGTCCGAGCTGGCCACGCAGGGCCAGGAGAGCGTGCTGGAGCTGCTGCTCGCAAACCACCCGCTGGACTGCCCCGTGTGCGACAAGGGCGGCGAGTGCCCCCTGCAGGACCGCACGTTCCGCTTCGGACCCGGCAAGTCCCGCTTCCACGAGTCCAAGCGCCACTTCCTGAAGCCCGTCGAGCTGTCGTCGCGCATCGCGCTCGACCGTGAGCGCTGCATCTCGTGCTTCCGCTGCGTCCGGTTCAGCCAGGAGGTGGCCCAGGACGGCCAGCTGACCATGCAGGAGCGCGGCGGGCGCAGCGAGATCGCCACGTTCAGCGGCGACGCGTACGAGGCCCGCTTCACCGGGAACATCATCGACGTGTGCCCAGTGGGAGCGCTCACGTCCATCCCGTACCGCTTCGTCGCGCGGCCCTGGGACGTCACCAACACGCCGTCGGTCTGCGGCCTGTGTCCCGTGGGGTGCAACACCGAGTTGACGCTGCGCGAGGGAGTCGTCCGTCGCGTCAGCGGCCGCGACGAGCCCAACTACGCGGTGGAGGAGGGGTGGCTGTGCGACGTGGGCCGCTGGGCGTACGACAGCGCTGACCACACCGGCCGCCTGCACCGCGCCGTGGTGCGCGACGCCAACGGCGCCCGCGAGACCAACATGGCCGACGCGCTCAGCGCCGCCACGCTCGTGCTCCAGCGCGCCGACGGGCCCGTCGGCATCCTCCTGGGCCCCGCCGCCACGGTCGAGGAGGCCGCGATCGCACTGGACCTCGCCGGCGGCGCGCTGCGCGGCGCCGTCGTGGCCCGCCTGGGCATCCCCGCCGGACCGCTGGCGCCGCTGCGCGCCACTCGGCGGGCCGAGATGGGCGACATCGACGACGCCCAGACCGTCATCGTGGTGGGCGGCGACCCCAGCCTGCAGCAGCCCGTCGTGGAGCTGCGCCTGCGCAAGGCGGCGCTGCGACGCGGCGCGCGCATCGTCACCGTCGGCAGCCGCCGCACCGGCCTGGCCGACGTCGCCGAACACGTCGACGCGGCACCCGGAGCCCTGCACGCGGCGATCTCCGACATCGCGGCCCGCATCGCCGCGTCCGCCGAGCCGGTGGTGCTGTGGGACGAGGCCGAGCTGGCCGCCGAGCCCGCCGCCGCCGACGCCTTGGCCACCGCCATCGCGGCCAACGGCGCCGCCCGCCAGATCGAGCTGGGCCAGGATCCCAACGGGGCGGGCCTGAGGGCACTCGGCATCCCCGCGACGGGTCTGCGCGACGCGCTGGCCGCGGGCCGCCTGGGCGCGCTCATCACCGTGCACGCCGACCCCCGGTCGGCGCCGGGGCGCGACGCGTGGGACGCGGCGCTGGGCGACGTGCCCGTCGTCAGCGTGGCCACCCACGTCGACGCCACCACCGACCGCGCCACCGTCGTCCTGCCGTCGCTCACCCTGTGGGAGCAGGAGGGCACGCTGGTGTCCATGACCGGCCGCGCCCAGCGCGTGCGCCGGGGCGCCGACGGGCCCGACGGCGCGGCCCCCGGCTGGGAGATCCTCATCGCGCTCGGCCACTACCTGGGCGCGCCGCCCGCCTACCGCACCCCCGGCGCGGCGTTCGCGGCCGCCGCGAAGGCGCACCCGGGCCTCGGCGGCCTGACGTACGACGACATGGGCACGCTGGGCGCGCCGCTTCCGCCGCCCGCCGCTGATCACCTCGCGGGCGACGCCGGCGAGTCGGTCGCCGCCGGCTCCGCCGGCCTGGCCCTGGTGGCCGTGCGCGACGTGCACGCCGGGCGGGCGGCCCAGGGTTCCGAGGCGCTGCTGGCGTTCCACGCCCCCGCCGCCGCCCGCGTGTCGGCGGCCACCGCCGAGCGGGCGAGGCTGACCGACGGCGCGACGGCGCGCATTTCCAGCCCCCACGGCGAGGCCACACTGCCCGTCCGTGTGGCTCCGGGCCTGCCGGACGACGCGGTGTTCGTCGCCCTGGGCACGCCGGGTGCGGCCCCCGAATCCCTCCTCGGCCCCGACCGGGGCCCCGTCCGCGTGGAGTTGCGCCCGTGAGCGTGCACGAGCCGTTCTGGCTGATGCTCATCAAGGCGGGACTGCTCGCCTTCACCGTCATCACGATCTTTGCCTACGTGATGCTCTGGGAGCGCAAGCTGTTGGGTCGCTTCCAGGCGCGCTACGGCCCCAACCGCACCGGCCTCGTGGGGTACATGCAGCCGCTGGCCGACGTGGTGAAGCTGATCTTCAAGGAGGACTTCGTCCCGCGCGGCGCCAACAAGGTGCTGTTCCACGTCGCGCCGGTGATGGCCATCGCGTGCGCCGTCACGGGCATCGCCATCATCCCGTTCGGCACCACGGGCGAGCTGTTCGGTCACGAGTTCACGATGTACGGCACGGACCTCAGCGTCGGCGTGCTGGTGCTGTTCGCGCTGTCCGGCCTGGGCTTCTACGGCATGATCCTGGGCGGCTGGGCCAGCGGCAACAAGTACTCGCTGCTGGGCGCAGCCCGCACCGCCGCGCAGCTGGTGTCGTACGAGGTCGCCATGGGCCTCTCGATCATCGGCGTCATCATGATCGCCCAGAGCCTCTCGCTGGTGGACATCGTCAACGCCCAGATGAACTCGGTCTGGTACATCCTGTGCCAGCCGCTGGGCTTCGCCGTCTTCGTCGTGGCCGCCGTCGCCGAGACCAACCGCACTCCGTTCGACCTCCCCGAGGCCGAGAGTGAGCTCGTGGCCGGCTACCTCACCGAGTACGGGGGCCTGAAGTTCGCCATCTTCGCGATGGCCGAGTACGTCAACATGATCGTGCTCTCCGGCCTGGGCGCCACGCTGTTCCTGGGCGGCTTCGACGGCCCCTGGCTGCCGCAGTGGCTGAGCTGGCTCTGGCTGCTGGCGAAGATCTTCGTGTTCCTGTTCCTGTTCATCTGGCTGCGCGCCACGCTGCCCCGACTGCGCTACGACCAGCTGATGCGCTTCGGCTGGAAGGTGCTGCTGCCACTGGCCACCCTGAACCTGATCGTCACGGCCATCGTGGTCGGGATCTTCTTCCAGAACGACTGATGACCACGCCCTCCGACACCCGCAAGGCGCGCCGATGACCGCCCTCACCGACCAGCTCAAGGGCTTCGGCATCACGTTTCGCACGATGCTGCGCAAGCCGATCACGCTGGGATACCCCGAGAACAAGACGCCCGTCTTCCCGCGCTTCCGCGGCCGCCACCGCCTGTGGCTCTACGAGGACGGCCTCGAGAAGTGCGTCGGTTGCTCGCTGTGCGCCGCCGCCTGCCCGGCCGACTGCATCCGCGTGGAGGCCGCCGACAACACCGAGGCGCATCGCGTGTCCCCGGGTGAGCGCTTCGCCCGGATCTACGAGATCAACATGGCCCGCTGCATCTTCTGCGGCTACTGCGAGCTGGCGTGCCCGTTCGACGCCATCACGCTGGAGCACGAGTACGAGCTGTCCGAACGCGAGCGCACGTCGCTGATCTACACCAAGGACATGCTGCTGTCCGAGCACCCCAAGCCGGTGCCGCTGCGCACCGAGGGGCAGCGGGTCTGATGGGCGAGCGCATCGCATTCGCCATCGCCGCCGCCGGGGCCCTGGGCTGCGCCGCGGGCGTCGTCACGCTCTCCAACCCGTTCCGGGCCGCCGTCTCGCTGATCGGCACGCTGCTGAGCGTCGCCGTGCTGTTCCTGCTGGCTGCGGCGCCGTTCGCCGCCGCGATCCAGGTGATCGTGTACGCCGGCGCCATCGTCGTGCTGTTCCTGTTCGTGATCGCCTACCTGGGCGAACGCCCGCCCCGCATCGGGCCGGATCCCATGGGACGGTGGGCGTTCCTCATGGCCACTGGCGTCGGCGTGCTGGTGGCGCTGGGCCTCATCGGCCTGCTGCGCAGCCACCTGCCGGGGATGCGCGCCGCGTTCGCGGAGGCCGGCGACATCGGCAGCCCGCGCGCCATCGGCATGGCGTTCGTCGACACGCACTCGCTGGTGTTCGAGGCCACGTCGCTGGTTCTCCTGATCGCCGCGCTCGGGGCCGTGCTGCTGGCTCGCCGCGCGGTGCTGGGCGAGCGGGGCCGCTGATGGGCATCTCGCTGATGTACTACCTCCTGGTGTCGGGCGGCCTGTTCGCGCTGGGCCTTCTGGGCGTGCTGATCCGCCGCAACCCGCTGCTGCTGCTGCTGTCGGTGGAGCTGATGCTGAACGGCGCGAACGTCGCCCTCATCGGTTTCAGCCGGCACTGGAACTCCACCGACGGGCAGGTCTTCGCGCTCGTGGTGATGGTGGTCGCCGCCGCGGAGGTGGTGATCGGGCTCGGCCTGATCGTCGCCGTGTTCCGCCAGCGCATCGCCCTGGACGTCGACGGAATGGATCACCTCAAGGGATGAGCGCTCACCCGATGACACCCCCCGCCCCGCGCAGGAGCCCCGCGTGACCCCCGCCCTCGCATGGATCACGCTGCTCGCGCCGCTGGCGGGCATGCTGCTGCTGGTGGCGTCGGGTGGCCGGGAGCCGTCCCGCGGCTTCACGCGCCTCGTGGGCGTCGGGTCGGTGGCCGTCTCGTTCGCGTGCGCCCTGGCGCTGTTCCTGCAGATGCTGGGCAAGGACGACCACGAGCGGGCGCTGGTGAGCACCGCATGGCGGTGGGCCGACCTGGAGGGCCTCAGGATCGACCTGTCGCTGCTGGTCGACCCGCTGTCCATGATGATGATGCTGGTCATTACGGGCGTCGGCTCGCTGATCGTCCTGTACTCGACCGAGTACATGGGGCACGACCGCGACTACCGCCGGTTCTTCGCCGAGATGGACTTCTTCATCTTCGCGATGCTGCTGCTGGTGATGGCCGCGAACTTCGTGTTCCTCATCGTCGGCTGGGCGTTCGTCGGCCTCGCCAGCTACCTGCTGATCGGCTACTACTACGAGAAGCCGGCGGCCGTCGCGGCCGCGAAGAAGGCCTTCGTCATCAACGTCCTCGGCGACGTGGGCCTGGTGTTGGCCGCCGTGATGATCGCCCGCGAGGTCGGCGCGCTCGACTTCGCAACCGTGTTCGCCAGCGCCCCCGACGCCCTGGGTGCCGGCAGCACGGTCGCCGAGTTCGTTGCCGTGATGCTGTTCGTCGGCGCGGCCGCCAAGAGCGCCCAGGTGCCGCTGCACACCTGGCTGCCGGACGCCATGGAGGGCCCCACACCCGTCAGCGCGCTGATCCACGCCGCCACCATGGTGACGGCGGGCGTGTACCTGATCGTGCGCTGCAACGTGCTGTACCAGTTGGCCCCGCACGCCTCCGAGATGGTCGCCATCGCCGGAGCGATCACGCTGTTCATGGCCGCGACCATCGCGACAGTGCAGGAGGACATCAAGCGCGTGCTGGCCTGGTCCACCGTGAGCCAGATCGGCTACATGATCATGGCCGCCGGACTGGGCCTGTACACGGGCGCCATGTTCCACTTCCTCACCCACGCGTTCTTCAAGGCCCTCATGTTCCTCGTGGCCGGCATCGTCATCCACGCGCTGGCCGGCGAGCAGGGCATCGACCGCATGGGCGGCCTGCGCCGCTACCTGCCTGTCTCCTGGGTGCTGATGGGCGTCGGTTGCCTGGCCATCGCCGGAGTGCCGCCGTTCTCGGGCTTCTTCAGCAAGGACGAGATCCTGGCCCGCGCGTGGGACGCCGGCGACCTCGGCAAGGTGCTGTCGATCGTGGGCCTCGCCGGCGCCGTGCTGACGGCGTTCTACATGTTCCGCATGTTCTTCCGCGTGTTCCACGGACCCGAGCCGGAAGGCGGCTACGACCACGAGCCACACAACCCCACGATCATCATGACCCTGCCGGTCGTGATCCTGGGCGTGCTCGCCGTGGTCGGCGGATGGATCCAGATCCCCACCGTGAACCACGGCATCAACACGTGGCTCGATCCCTCGCTGCTCGCCGACCCCGGCATCGAGGCCAGCCACGCCACGGAGTGGCGGACGATCGCCATGTCCCTGGCGGCCGCGGTCGTCGGCATCGGTGTCGCCTGGATGATCTTCGGGGCCGGCGGCGGTCGCCGCCGCATCGAGATGGCCGACCGCTTCCCGGCCCTGCGCCGCTTCCTGCTGGACCAGTGGCGCTTCGACCCCATGATCGACGACGCCGTCGTCGCGCCCGGTCGCGACCTGGGCGATACGGCGGTGGCGCGCTTCGAGCCGCGCGGCGCCCTCGGTATCGCGTCTCTGGGGTCGGGCCTGGCCACCGGTGCCGGCCGGCTGGTGCGGGCGTCGCAGAACGGCATGGTGCGGGTGTCCGCGTTCGGTGTAGTCCTCGGCGTCGCCATCGTGGCCGTCGCGATGATCCTCGGTAGGTGAGCGCGTGCCCTGGCTGACCATCCTCCTCGCACTGCCCATCGTGGGCGGGCTCGTGCTGATGCTGCAGCCGCGGCTGTCGGCGGGCGCCGCCCGCGGCATCGCGTGCCTCGTGGCCCCCGCGACGTTCGGCGTCGCATGCGGACTGCTGTTCGGCTTCCACCCCAACCGGGGCCCGCAGCGCCAGGAACGCCACGACTGGATCTCGTCCGTCGGGCTGGAGTGGACGCTGCGCCTGGACGGCATCTCGCTGGCGCTCGTGATGCTCACGGCGCTCATCTTTATGATCACCGTCTGCGCGCTGGTGGTGAAGTTCCTGCCGGAGCGCAACCCCGCCGTGTACCTGGGGCTTATCCTCGTGGCCGAGGGTGCCCTGATGGGGCTGTGGCTGGCCGGCAACCTGCTCCTGTTCTACGTGTTCTGGGAGCTCATGCTGGTGCCGTTCTACTTCCTCATCGGCGTCTGGGGCGCCGAGGGCCGGCGCCAGGCCGTGACCCGGTTCGTGATCTACACGATGTTCGGCAGCCTCATCATGCTGGTCGGCATCGTGGCCACCGGGGTGTTCGCCCAGCGCGTCACGGGCCAGTTCACGCTGGACATCGAGGCCCTGCGCGGCGTGGTGTTCACCGAGGACCAGAGCCGCTGGCTGTTCGCCGCGTTCGCGCTGGCGTTTGCCATCAAGCTGCCGCTGTTCCCGTTCCACGGGTGGCTGCCCGGCGCATACGGCACGGCGCCGATCGCGGTCACCGTGCTGCTGGCCGCCGTGATGAGCAAGGCGGGGGCGTACGGCTTTATGCGCATCGGCCTGCCGGTGTTCCCCGACGGCGCGGCGTTCTGGCAGAACACGCTGATCGTGATGGCCGTGGTGGGCATCATCTACGGCTCCGTCGTGGCGTGGCGTGCCCCCACCATGCGCCTTGTCGTGGCGTACTCCAGCCTCGCGCACCTGGGCTTCGTCGCCATCGGCATCATGGCGATCGACCCGCAGGCGGCCCAGGGCGCCGTGCTGCAGATGGTCAACCACGGCCTGGTCGTGGCGGCCGCGTTCGCCGTCGTGGGCCTGCTGGCACGGCGCAGCGGCCGCGAGGGTGTCGACGACCTCGGGGGACTCGCGGACGGCGCCCCGTGGCTGGCCGGCGTCTTCCTCATGGTGACCATGGCCTCGCTGGCCATCCCCGGATCCAACTCGTGGGCCGGTGAGTTCTTCATCCTCGTCGGCGCGTTCCGTCACAGCGCATGGGCCGTCATCCTCGCGTCGCTGGGCACGGTGTACGCGTCCGTCTACATGCTGCGCCTGTACCAGCGCACCATGAACGGCCCGCGGGGCGCGACCCCCGGCAAGGCCGTCGAGATGGGCGGCGCCGACTGGGCCATGCTGGCCCCGCTGGTCGCCGTGATGGGCGTCATCGCCCTGTGGCCGCACGGGGTGCTGCGGGCGACCGAGCACTCGGTGGAGCGCGTGGTGGCCCCCGCCCAGCAGGCGCTCAACCGTCCCGCCTCCGAGATCAAGGCGGCCGTTCCCGCGAACCCGCCGGAGACCAGCCTGCCCCTGCCGGGCGACCCGCTGCCGCAGCCCACGTCGCCGACGCCGAACACGGGGGCCACGCCGTGAACATCGCCGCAACCCCCCTCATCATCCTCATCGCCACCGCGGCGCTGGCGCTGGTGCCGGCGCTGGTGGGACCCGTGCGCTTCCGCCGCGACGCGCCGCCCGCCCTGGCCCTGCTGGGCCTGGCCGCCGCGGGCGTGATGTCGGTCCTGCTGTGGGGCGACCGGAGGGCCACGTTCTACGAGGCGTTCCGCGTGGACCGCCTCACCGTGCTGCTGACGCTGGTGTTCGTGGTGTCGGGCATCCTCACGGTGCTGCTGTCGCTGCGCGAGCCGGCGGGCGTGGACCGCCGGCCCGAGTACTACTGCCTGCTGCTGTGCGCCGTCGCCGGCATGACGTTGGTGGCCGGCGCCGCCGACCTGATCGGCATGTTCCTGGGCATCGAGATCCTCTCGGTGGCGCTGTACGTGCTGTGCGCCCTCGAGGTCTGGCGCGAGCGCTCGCTGGAGAGCGGCCTCAAGTACCTCATCGTCGGCGCCGTCGGCTCGGCGCTGCTGCTGTACGGCCTGACGTTCCTGTTCGGCGTGACCGGTACCACGAGCCTCGCCGACATCGCCCTGCGCGTGGACGCCAGGGACCTGGGCGGCGAGTCGTTGCTGCTGGGGGCGATGGTGCTCATCATCGCCGGACTGGGCTTCAAGGCCGGCGCGGCGCCGTTCCACATGTGGGCCCCCGACGTGTACGAGGGCGCGCCCACGCCGATCACGACGTTCATGGCCACGGCCGTGAAGGCGGCCGCCCTGGCCGCGTTCCTGCGGATCTTCGGCGCCGCGCTGATCGACGTGATCGACGACTGGAAGACACCGATCGCCGTCATCGCCGCGCTCGCGATCGTCGTGGGCAACGTCGGCGGCCTCATGCAGAGCTCGTTCAAGCGGCTCCTGGCCTACTCCAGCATTGCGCAGGCGGGCTACCTGCTGATCGGCGTCGCCACGGGCACGCTGGACGGAGCCACCGCCGTGCTCTTCTACATCATCGCGTACACGGCGATGACGGTCGGGGCGTTCGCCGTGATGGTCATCCGGGAACGCGAGGTCGAGGACGGACAGAGCATCGCCGCGCTGGCCGGCCTGGGGCGCTCCAACCCCATCGTCGCCGCCGTCGCGACCATCTGCCTGCTGAGCCTCGCGGGATTCCCGCCGCTCGCCGGGTTCATCGGCAAGTTCATGCTGTTCGGCGCCGCCGCGGACGCCGATCTGGTGTGGCTGGCCGTCGTGGGAGCCGTTGGCAGCGTCATCAGCCTGGGCTACTACCTGCGCCCCATCTACGCCATGTGGGCGGAGGACTCCCGCCCCGAGCACGCCCGCTCGCTCGACCCGGGCGCGCCCGTTCTGTTCGTGGTGCTCATGAGCGGCCTCGGCGTGCTGGCCATGACCGGCGGCGCCCACTGGGTCACCGAGGTGTGCCGCGCCGCGGCCGAGTCGCTGATCGCCCCCTAACCGCCCGCGGTGCGGCGGGCCACCAGCGCCAGCCGCACCGCGATACCCGCGATCACCGCCGCGAGGCCGTAGCGCAGCGCCTCCTCGGGCAGCCGGTCGGCGAGCCCCGCGCCGAGGACGCCGGTGGCGACGGCCGCGGCACCCATGACGGCCGCGTCGCGGAAGCGCACGTCGCCCCGCCGCCGCTGCTGCCACGTGCCCCACGCGGCGAGCGGGATGATGGCCGCCAGCGACGTCCCCACCGCATCGATCTCGGCCAGGCCCAGGATCAGCGTCAGCGTGGGGACGAACACGGTGCCGCCGCCCACGCCGAACAGGCCGGCGATGACGCCCGCGACGATCCCCAGTGCAGCGACGAGCACGAGCTCCACGGCTCAGACCCCGGCCGCCAGCAGGACGGCCGTGAGCAGCAGGAACGCGGCGAACGCGTACGTGAGGCCCGCGGAGCTGAGGCGCCCCTTCATCCGCACCCCCAGCGTGACCCCGGCAACGGCGGGAACGCCCAGCAGGAGGGCATCCACCGGGCGCACGTTGCCCAGCGCCGCGTGCGTCGCGGCCCCCCACGCCGCGATGGGGACGATGGCCGCCAGCGACGTGGCGGTCGCGGCGCGCGGCCCGTACCCGCACCACAGCACCAGCAGCGGCACCATGATCACGCCGCCGCCCACGCCGAACAGCGCCGAGAAACCCCCCGCCAGCGCCCCGATCGCGACGAGCGCCCACGGCGAACGGTTGGTAGCCTCGCTCACCGTGGAGATCCCGGCCGACGCCCGACGCCTGCTGGACGCCCTGGCCGCCGACCCGGCGCGGGCGGCGCTGCTGCTGGACTTCGACGGGACACTGGCACCGATCGTGTCACGACCGCAGGACGCGCGCCTGCTGGACGGCGCCCGGGAGCTGATCGAGGCGCTGCGCGACCGGCTGGGCGTCGTCGCGTTCATCAGCGGCCGAGGCCTGCGTGACGTGCGCGAGCGCGTGGGCGTGCCGGGTCTCGCGTACGCCGGCAACCACGGCATGGAGATCCAGCGCGTGGGTGAGGAGCCCGCCGTCGCCGAGGCGGTCAGCGCGTGGCGCCCCGCGTTGGACGAGTACGCGGCAGGCCAGGCCGCCGATCCCGCCGCCGTCCCCGGGGTGGAGATCGAGGACAAGGGGGCCACGCTCAGCGTGCACTGGCGCAACGCGCCGGATCCAGGCGCGGCGCACGCGTGGCTGGAGGGTCCGCGCGCAGCGGCCGCCCGGGACGCCGGCCTGGCTGTGACGTGGGGCCGGATGGTCATGGAGGTGCGCCCCCCCACCGCGATCGATAAGGGCACGGCGGCGCGCGAGTTGGTGGCGGCGGCAGGCGCGCGCGCGGCGCTGCACATCGGCGACGACTGGACGGACGCGGACGCGTGGAGGGAGCTCCACGCCATGCGTGACGCCGGGGAGCTCACGACCGGCGGCGCGCTCGCGGCGGTGTTCGACGATGCGCCGCCCGGACTGGTGGCGCGGGCGGACGCCCGCGTGGACGGCCCGGCCGGGGCACTGGCGGCCCTGGCCCACCTGGTCCGGGCGGTGGGCTCCCCGGACGCCGGGGGTCGCTGACTTCGCCGGGCCGAGGCAGGGAACGCGGCCCCGGCGTCCAAGCCCTTGTCGTTCGCGTCCGCCACACCGAGGTCCCGTCGATGCCCCGTCGCGCCGTTCTGCTCACCGCCGCCGCCTCCGGCGCCGTCGCCCTGGCCCCCGCCGCAGTCGCGGCCCCGATCGCCCCCCGCCTGACATCGCCGCCGCCGCCCGATCACACCGTGGGCGACCGCGTGACGCTGACGTGGGACGCCGCAACGTTTTCGTCCGGGGCGAGCGAGAGGGCATACGTGGTGCGCGTGCGCAACGTGACGGCGGGCACCGACGCCCCGGAGGTCACGCTGCCCATCACCGCCCGTGCGCACGAGGTCACCGGGCTGGCCGACGGCACCGAGTACGCGTTCACGGTGCTGGCGCGCGAACGCACGTGCGGCACCGCCGCGTGCGCGCCCACCGACGCGGCGTCGGCCACCGTGCGGACCACGATGGATGCCACCGCCCCCGCCGGCACGGTGAGCGTCAACGACGGCGCGGAGTTCACCCGCACGCCCTCGGTGACCCTGACGCTGGCCGCCACGGACGCCGCCCCCGGCGGCGGGACCGGGGCGGGCGTGAGCGGCGTGCAGATCACCGACGACGGCGCGTTCACGTGCGTGGCGGGGGTGCTGATCTCCCCCGACTGCCCCGTGGTGTTCGCGCCGTCCGTACCCTGGGCGCTGGCCGGGCCCGACGGGGTTCGCACCGTCTCCGTGCGCTACCGCGACGCCGCCCGCCTGTGGACGGCCCCGTCGCTGGGCAACGGCTCGGCGGTGGCCACGGACACGATCGTGCTCGACCGGGTGCCGCCCGCCGTCGCGCTGTCCCTGTCGACCGTCGCCGGCCCGGCCGGCGTGCGCCTCGACGCCGCCGCCACCGCGTCGGACGCCACGAGCGGCCCGGACGCCGCCACCGCCGCGTGGACGTTCGGCGACGGCGAGACGGCGACCGGCCTCACGGCCACCCACACGTACGGCGCGGCCGGCACGTACGCGGGATCCTTCACGGTGAACGACCGCGCCGGGAACACGGCCACGCACCCGTTCACGGTCACCGTCAACGCCGCGCCCGGCGGCGACGGCGCGGGCACCGGCACGACGGGCGGCACGTCCCAGCCCCAGCAGCAGGCCGGCACGGCGACGCCGACGTCCACCGTCACCACTCCCCCGCCGGCGATCGTCACGCAGCCGACGGTGACGAGCTCGCCGACGACGACCACGCCGCGGACCGCCACCACGAAGCGGCCCGTCCTCAGCCGCATCGCCGCGGTGAAGGTGCTGGGCACGCCGCGGGCCCGGGGCACCGTGCGGGTGCGGGTGACGCTGCGCACCCGTGGCCCCCTGCGGGTCGCCATCACCCGGACCGTGAAGAAGCGCACCAAGACGCTGCGCTGGGTGTCGCGCAGCGCGGCGGGGCCCAAGCCCGTGACGGTGTCGCTGAAGGCACCGGCCGCGGGTCGCTACACGGTCGTCGCGACGTCCGGGAAGTCGGTGAAGCGCGCGGCGCTGCGCGTGCGACCCGCGGCCCGCTGAGCCCCCGGAGGTGCCCGTGGCGGCCCGGCCTTCCGGGCCCCCGCGGCACCGGCGGGGCAGCGCGATACTGCGACGGTGACCGTCGCCGACCTCGACCGACTCGCGGGCCTGCTGGCCGACCGGCCCTGGTGCGTCCTCACGGGGGCCGGGATGTCCACCGACTCCGGTATCCCCGACTACCGGGGGCCCGACGGCACACGCCGCGTCACGCCCGTCACGTACCACGAGTTCGTCCGCTCCCCGGCGGTGCGCGCGCGATACTGGGCGCGCGCGTACGCCGGATGGCACCGGTTCCGCGGTGCCCGCCCCAACGCGGCGCACCGCGCCGTCGCCTGGCTTGAGGACGCCGGCGTTGCGTCGGCCGTGATCACCCAGAACGTCGACCGCCTGCACCAGGACGCCGGCTCGCAACACGTCGTCGACCTCCACGGCACACTGCAACGAACGGTCTGTCTGGAGTGCGGGGCCCGCGCCCACCGCGACGACGTGCACGCCACGATCGAGCACCTCAACCCCTCGTTCGCGAGGATCGCCGAGGACGCCGCCCGTGGCAGGGCGCGGCCCGACGGCGACGTCGACCTCCCGGCCGCGGCGCTCGAGGGCTTCGTGGCGCCGTCATGCCCGGCGTGCGGCGCGGACGCGCTGAAGCCCGACGTGGTGTTCTTCGGCGAGTCAGTGCCCAAGCCGCGCGTGGAGCGCTGCTTCGCCTTGGTGGACGCCGCCCGCGGACTGCTGGTGCTGGGTTCGTCACTGACGGTGTTCTCGGGCTACCGGTTCGTGCGGCACGCCGCCGCCCGGGGGGTGCCCGTGGCCATCATCACACGGGGCACCACGCGCGGGCACGCCGACGCGGCGCTGACGCTGGACGCGGGGCTGAGCGACGCCCTGCCCGCGCTCGTGGCCCGCCTGGGCGGCCCCCCCTAGCGGCACCGCCAGGGCCACGGCGCGCAGTTGGCCACGTCGGCCGCCGTGGCGCCCGCCCGGCGGGCGATGCGGATGCCGTACGACACGTACCCCAGCTCGGCGGGCGAGTGGGCGTCCGACGACACCAGCAGCCGCACCCCCGCCTCCAGGGCCCGTCGCGCCATGTCGCTGTCGAGGTCCTGCCGTGGGGGCTGGCCGTTGATCTCCAGGATCGTGCCGGTGCGGGCCGCCGCCTCCGCCACGGCGTCGATGTCGATGGAAGCCCCCTCGCGGCGCGGCCGCTTGCGCCCCGTCGGATGTCCGATCACGTCCACGTGCGGCGACTCGATGGCCCGCAACAGCCGGCGGGTCACCGCATCGCCGCCGGCCGACACCCCCTGGTGGACGCTGGCGATGACCAGATCGAACCCCTCCAGGAGATCGTCCTCGAAGTCGAGACCGCCGTCCGCGAGGATGTCCATCTCGGTGCACTTCAGCACCCTGAACCCGTCGCCGAACCCGTCGTTGAGGGCATCGATCTCGTCCCACTGGCGGCGCACCCGGTCGGGCGTGAGCCCGCGGGTGAGCGCAAGCGACTGCGAGTGGTCGCTGACGCCCAGGTAGCGGTACCCCAGCGCCCGGGCCGCCTCCACCATGTGGGGCAGCGTCTCGCGCCCGTCGCTCCACGTGGTGTGCACGTGGACCTGCCCCGCAAGGTCCGCCCCGGTCACCAGCTCCGGGAACGGCGCGTCGCCGAGGCCGCGCTCGGTCTCGCCCCTGTCCTCGCGGATCTCGGGGTCCGGCGTCCGCAGGCCGAGGAGCGCGTACACGGCCTCCTCGTCCGGGGCACCGTCCTCGCCGTCCGGACCCGTCCAGCCATGCTCCGACAGCGAGTACCCCATCCGCTTCGCCCGCTCGCGCAGTCGCGTGTTGTGCGCGGCGGAGCCCGTGGCATGCTGCAACAGGTTCCCGAACCGCCCGGGCGGGCCGCACGTGACCTCCACCCGCAGCCCCCGGTTGCTGATGACGGCCACCTTCGCCGGCCCCGCCGCGGCGACCTCGTCCACCAGGGGGCTGGCGGCCAGATGCGCCAGCACGGCGGCCGGGTCGTCGGTCGCCACCACGAGGTCGATGTCGTGGGCGTCCTCCCGGCCCCGGCGCAGGCTTCCCGCCACCTCCACCCGGGCGGCCGCCGGGTGCTCGCGCAGCACGGCGGCGAACTCCTCGGCCAGGGGAAGCGCGACGCCGGCGCCGACGCGCGGTGCGGGGGCGTCGTCGCGGTGCGCCGCGACGGCAGCCGCGATGCCGGCCGCGAGCTTGGGGCCTATACCCGGCACGTCGGTCAGTCGCCCCTCGCCGACCGCCGCGCGCAGCGACTCCATGTCGGTCACGCCGAGCTCGCGCCACATGGCCACGGCGCGGCCGGGCCCGACGCCGGGCAGGCGCGCCAGCTCCACGAGCCCGGCGGGGACGCGCTCCTTCACCCGCTCCAGCGCGGCGATCGTTCCGGTGTCGGCCAGCTCCACGATCTTGGACTGCAGCGTCTTGCCGATGTCGGGCAGGCCGGTCGCCCGCCCCGCACGCGCGAGGGCCGCCACCGACTCGCGAGTATCGCGAATCCGCTCCGCGCCGCGGTGGTATGCGCGCACCCGGTGACGCTCGGCCCCCTCGATCGTCAGCAGATCGCCCAGCAACGTGAACGCGTCGGCGATCTCGCGGTTGGACGGATCGCGATCCGCCGTCATCAGAAGGATGAGATTGCGTTAAACACCGTGCAAAACAGGATATCCGGATGCGGCGACGAACACGGCCGTTGGTACCATGCACCGGGTCGGTTCACCGGTGAAGAACAACGTGTGCGAGGGGTACGCCGCATGGCGCAGCGCGGTCGACGTAACGTGTGGGTCACGAGCGGCATCGGCGCGGCAGCCGTTGCGGGGGTTGTGGGTTTCGGGGCCTGGCAGGCCATGGAGAAGCCGGCCATCGCCTCAGTCAGCCCCGATCCCGACGGCGCGGTGGCCAGCGCCGCGCCCCAGTTGCGCGTGAACCTCAGCAACATCGACAGGGTGAGCGACCTCAGCGTGCAGGTCGACGGCGCCGACGTCACTCCCGCCGTGCGGGGCGCCAAGGGGACCCTGCTGATTCCCACCGAGGGGTTGAAGGACGGACTCCACCGCGCCCACGTCCGATTCCGCACCGACAACGTGTTCGCTCGCACCGTCGAGCGTTCGTGGCAGTTCACCGTGGACACGAAGGCCCCCGAGATGGCCCTGAAGTCCCCTGCCAACGACGCCATCTCGACCAAGCGGGCCGTCGTATTCGAGGGCACCGCGGAACCCGGCTCCACCGTGGCCGTGGCATGGAAGGGCGGGTCCCGTTCCACCACCGCAACGCCGGGCGGAAAGTTCCGCCTGCGGGCACGCCTTCCGGAGGGGCTGACGGCCACCCGCGTGACGGCCCGCGACAAGGCCGGCAACACGACCGCATCGGATGGCGAGGTGATCGTCGACACGATCGCCCCCACCATCACGGTCGCGAGCCCGAAGGGCGGCGCCACGCTGACCGCCACCGACACCCCGCTGGTCACCGGCACCATCGGGCGCGACAAGCCCGAGCTGCTGACGTTCGGCGTCACGGTCAACGGCCGGCAGACAGTGTCCATCCCCGGCGCGGCCGGGGTCGGCGCGGCCCCGCTCGCCGACGGCGCCACCACGACGGTCGCCTCCTCCACTCCGGCCGCCGGCCTGTCCATCGAGGGCAAGTCGTTCCAGCTGGACCCGGGCGCACTGCCCCAGGGCAAGAACGTCGTCGAGATCTGGGTCAAGGACGCCGCGGGCAACGTCGCCCGCAAGCGCATGCGGCTGTTTGTCGACTCCACCAACGAGTTCGGCGAGCACGACATGGTCGTCGGTGCCACCGGCGACGACGCGAAGGCCCTCAACGAGCGCCTGAAGGGCCTGGGGCTGCTGCGCGGCAAGGTCACGGCCACGTTCACGAAGCGCACACGCAACGCCCTCGTCGCGTACCAGAAGCGCCGCAGCGTCAAGCCCACCGGCGTCGTCGACCAGAAGACGCGCGACGCGATGGTCGGCAAGATCGTCGTGGACCTCAGCGAGCGCACGCTGCGGCTGTACCGCGACGGCAAGGTGTTCAAGCGGTACAAGGTGGCCGTCGGCCAGCCCGCGTACCCCACCCCGACGGGCACGTTCAAGGTCGTGAACAAGCAGGTCGACCCGACGTGGATGCCGCCGAGCTCGCCGTGGGCCAAGGGCCTCGGGCCCATCCCGCCCGGACCGGGCAACCCGCTGGGCACGCGCTGGATCGGCACGTCGGCCCCGGCCGTCGGCATCCACGGCACGTACGCCGACTACTCCATCGGCACGGCCGCGAGCCACGGGTGCATGCGCATGCACATCCCCGACGTCGAGGACCTCTACAAGTACGTCTCCGTCGGCATGCCGGTCGTCATCAACCCGTAGGGCCCCCGCCGCGTATCCTGGGCGGCGTCCACCCACGCCGCCGCCCGGAGCCGCAATGGCCATCTACCTGAGCTTCCGCCCCGTCCAGCCCTTCGCGAAGATCGAGACAGAGGAGCTGGCCGACCCCGCCGGCGTGCGACTGGTGCGCGGCGATGGCCAGGTGGTAGGGATCCACCTGGCCGAGAACAAGCAGGTGCTGCTGCTGCCGCGCCTCATCGATGAGTACGAGCTGCCCGAGGACCTCGTGTGGATGCGCCTGCGGGGCGACGACGACGTGCTGCTGGGTCGGCGCGGGCTGCACACGGGCAACAAGCCCCGCTGAGGCCGCGCGGCCCGCCCCGGGGTCGGGCGGCCAGGTCCGGGCCAGGCCCGCGCCGTGGTTGACGTGGCGCGCCCGCCCACCGGGAACGACGGCCGGGACCAGCCGCGCGGCGGCCTCCCGCGCGGCGTCGAAGCGGTCGCGATGCTTCCCGAGGCGAACCGGCTCCACGCCGCGTGACCGCGGCGGAGGACGTCAGGACCTGTCGATCCGGATGGCCAGCGGCTCGCCGTCGAGCACCATCTCGTCGCGATGGATGCCGCCGAACGGCGCGCCGTGCGACACGGACAAGTCCGTCGCCAGCGTCTCGGCCGCGATGGACGCCCGGTGGGTGTCGATGGCCTCACGCACCAGCCCGGAGCCGTCGAGGTGCAGGAGGATGCGCTCCTCCACACGCAGCCCGGCGTCGCGCCGGGCGTTCTGCACGGCGTGGACGATCTCGCGGGCCAGTCCCTCCAGCCGCAGCGCGGGCGTGATCTCGGTCGACAGGCCCACCGCGATGCCGGCGTCCTGCCCCACCGCATACCCCTCGGTGGAGCTCGCGGTCACGAGCAGGTCCTCGGGGGCCAGCGCCTCGTCGACGGCGTCCACCACGACGCGGACGGCCTCGCCGGCATCGACCGCACGTGCGACGGCCGCCGCGTCGAGCGCCGCGACGGCCTGCGCCACGGCGGGCATGGACTTGCCGAAGCGCGGCCCGAGCGTGCGGTAGTTGGGTTTCACGGTGACGTCCACGAGCTCGCCCGGATCCGTCACGAACCGCACGGCGCGAACGTTCAGTTCGTCCTCCACCAGCGCCACGAGCGGCGCGATGTCACGCGCCACGGCGGGCGGGCACGCCACCACCGCCTCGGCCAGCGGCTGGCGCACCTTGAGCTTTGACTCCGCCCGGGCGTACCGGCCCAGGCCGACGGCGGTGCGCACGGCGCCCATCGACGCCTCCAGGGCGCTGTCGGCGTGGCCGGGCGTGGCGGGCCAGTCGGTGAGGTGCACGCTGTCGGGCGCGTCCGGGTCGTGCGCGGCGACGAGCACCCGGTACATCTCGTCGGCCAGGAACGGGCAGAACGGCGCCAGCAGGCGGGACAGCGTGGCCAGGCACTCGTGCAGCGTCGCGAACGCGGCCCTGGCATCGGCGTCCTCGGACGAATCGCCGTGCCGGCCGCCCCAGAACCGCGCGCGCGAGACGCGCACGTACCAGTTGGACAGATCGTCCACGAACGCCTCGATGGCGCGACCGGCGGTCAGGGTGTCGTAGTCCTCCAGGCGGCGGGTGACCTCACCCACCAGCGCGTCGAGCCGCGACAGGATCCAGCGGTCGACCGGGCGACGGTCGGCCACGGCCGGATCGCCACCGCCGGGGGTCCAACCGTCCGGCAGCGACGCGTACGTCACGAGGAACGCGAGCGTGTTCCACATGGTCAGCAGCGCGCGCTTGGATTCGTTGATGGCCTCGAGGCTGAAACGCGACGACTCCCACGGGCTCTGCGCCGTCAGCAGGTACCAGCGGAAGGGGTCCGCCCCCTCCGCGTCGATCACGGTCCACGGGGCCACGACGTTCCCGCGGCTCTTGGACATCTTCTGGCCCTCGGCGTCGAGGATCAGCCCCAGGCACACCACGTTGTCGTACGACGAGGTGTCGAACAGCAGCGTGGCCTCGGCCAGCAGCGAGTAGAACCAGCCGCGGGTCTGGTCGATGGCCTCGCAGATGAAGTCGGCCGGCAGGCGCCCCTCGAGCGAATCGACGGCGAACGGGTAGTGGTCCTGCGCGAACGGCATGGCCCCCGAGTCGAACCACACATCGAGCACCTCGGGCACGCGGCGCGACTCCCCGCCGCACTTCTCGCACGCGATGACGAGGTCGTCCACGTACGGGCGGTGCGGGTCGAGCTCGGCGTCGTCCGGGCGGCCGGCGCGCCGGTTGAGCTCCGCGAACGACCCCAGGGCCTCGACGTGGTCGCAGCCGGCGCATCGCCACAGCGGCAGCGGCGTGCCCCAGTAGCGCTCGCGCGAGATGGCCCAGTCGACGTTGCCCTCGAGCCACTTGCCGAACCGCCCGTCCCGCACCCGCGCGGGGTGCCAGCCGATGCGGGAGTTGAGCTCGAGCATGCGGTCGCGCACCGCGGTGGTGCGGACGTACCACGACGGCTTGGCGTAGTAGAGCAGCGGCGTGCCGCACCGCCAGCAGTGGGGGTAGCTGTGGGTGTACGTCTGGATGCGGTACAGCAGGCCCCGGGCGCGCAGGTCGTCGATGAGGGCCGGGTCGGCGTCCTTCGCGAACACCCCCTCCACCGGCGGCACCGCCGACGTGAACCGCCCCTGGCGGTCGACGGGGTTGGGAGCGTCGAGCCCGTGCTCGCGCCCGGCGAGCATGTCGTCCTCGCCGAACGCCGGCGCGATGTGCACGAGGCCCGTGCCGTCCTCCGTGGTCACGAACCCGGCGGGGATCACGACGTGCCTGCCCGGGATGAAGCCGAACGGCGGCGTGTAGCGCGCACCCACCAGCGCCGACGCGGCGCGGGTCTCGACCACGCGGGCACCCTCGCCGAACACCCTCTCGACGAGGGGCGCCGCGACGATGAGGCGCTCGCCGCCGTCCTCGACCACGGCGTACCCGACGTCCGGGTTAACCGCGACGCCCTGGTTGGACGGCAGCGTCCACGGCGTGGTGGTCCACACCAGCAGGCTCGTGCCGGGCTCGTCGGGCAGCGCGAAACGCACGTACACGGACGGGTCGTCCAGGTCCTCGTAGCCCTGCGCCACCTCGTGGCTCGACAGCGCGGTGCCGCACCGCCCGCAGTACGGCACCACCTTGTCGCTCTCGAACACCAGGCCGCGCCGCCACAGCTCGGCCAGCGCCCACCAGACGCTTTCGATGAACGACGTGTCCATGGTCTTGTACGCGCGGTCGGTGTCGACCCAGAACGCGATGCGCTCGGTGAGCCGCTCCCACTCCTCCAGGTACGTCAGCACCGACTCGCGGCAGCGGGCGTTGAACTCAGCGATGCCGAACGCCTCGATCTCGGGCTTGCCCGAGATGCCGAGCTGCTTCTCGACCTCCAGCTCCACGGGCAGGCCGTGGCAGTCCCACCCTCCGCGGCGGTCGACGTAGCGCCCGCGCATGGCCCAGAAGCGCGGAAAGATGTCCTTGAACACCCGTGACAGCACGTGGTGCACGCCGGGCCGGCCGTTGGCGGTGGGCGGGCCCTCGTAGAACACGTACGGCGGGGCGCCCTCGCGTTGCTCGATGCTCCGTGGGAACACCCGGTCCTCGCGCCAGCGGCGCAGGATGTGTTCCTCCATGGGGATCCACTCACTCGCCGGCGTGATCGGGGTCCATCCGGTGTGGCGTGGGCTCATGCAGCGTCCGTGGGTGGGGAGAGGTCGGTGACGATCTGATGGAAGTCGCGGAACGGCCGGAACGGCACGCCGCGCGACTTCAGGTAGTCGGCCAGGTCGGCCCGCGCGTAGATGATGTCGGCGGCCTGGGCCACGCACAGGTCCGAGATGCCGTCGCCGACGTAGACCACGCGGGCGTCGCCGCGCACGCGCGCCAGATCATGCCGCTTGCAGGGCCGTGAGCACAACGGGCACGGCTCACCGCGCTCGGTCCACGCGATGGCGGAGCCCTCCGGCGTGAACGCGCACTCGTGCGAGTGAACCGGCAGGTCGCCCAGGCCCAGTCCGCCCAGCACATCGCGGATCAGCACGCCGAAGCCGTTGGACAGCACCACGAACCCGTGGCCGTGCGCCCGGGCCCACGCGACGCACTCGGTGAACCCGGCGCGGATGCCCGCGTGCTCGCGCACCCACCGAACGGCGTCGGCCTCGCTCACGCGCACCGTGGCGAACTCCGCCTGCATCGCGTGCTCCACGCTGGTGCGCCCGGCCCGCACATCGGGCTCCATCGCGTCCCACACGGCACCGTCGCCGAACTCCCGCACCAGCAGGTTGAGCGTATCGCGCTCGGTGATCGTTCCGTCGAAGTCACAGGCGATCACGAGTGCGGGCACGATGGGCGGATCTTAACAGGCCACTCGCGGCCGTCAGCCGGACGGGGACACCCGGGCGGCTACACTCGCCCGATGGACGCGCCGCGGCCCATCATGATCCACGGCACCGTCGGTGGTAACGCCACGTGGGTGGGGCAGCAGGGCGCGTTCGCGGGCGCCGCCGCCATCGCGCTGCCCGGCTTTCCTCTGGGCGAGGCCTTCGACGACCGCGACGCCGCCGTCGCGTTCGTCGCCGACACCGCCCGGCGCGTGCCGGGACCGCGGGTGCTCGTGGGCCACGAGCTGGGGGCCGCGCTGGCCATCGAGGCGTGCGCCGACGCCCCGGACCTGGCCGTCGGCCTGGTGGTGAGCGGACTCGGCGTCGGGGCGCCGCCCACGGCGGGCGACGACGTGGAGAGCGTGGTGGGCGAGTGCCTGACGGAGACGAGCGGCGACGTGGCCGCCCTGCTGCGGCGCGTGATGGAGGCGGTGACGCCCGAGAACCGGACGCGCACGCGGCGGCTGGCCGCAGCGCTCGACCCCACCCGCGCCTGGCGGCTCGGCATCCCCGTGCTGGCCGTCGCGGCGGCCGACGACCCGCGCGTGACGCCCCACCAGATGGCGGCACTGACCGGCCCGATCCTCCGTGGCTCGGGGGCGCTGGTGCCGGGCGCGCGACACCTCGTGATGGCCGACGCCGGCGACGCGTTCAACCTGCTGATGGCCGCGTTCCTGGCCCGCGTGGAGGTGGACGCCGGCGCGTGAGCGATCCGCGCACACGCGGCATCGTCCTGATCGTCAACCCGCGGTCCACCCGCTACGACCGGGCCACCATCGCCGCGCTACGCGCCGCGTGTGAGGCGTTCGGTGAGACGCGCATGGTGGATACGGCGGGCCTCGATCACGCCCTGTCCGCGGCACACGAGGCGCGCGAGCGCGGAGCCGGCGTGGTGGCGGTGGCAGGGGGCGACGGCACCGTGGCCGAGATGGCGGGCATCCTGGCCGCGTCGCCCACCAGCCTGCTGCCCATCCCCGCGGGGTCCACGAACGTGTTCGCCCGCGCCCTGGGTTGGCCCGCCGCCACCCGCGACGTCGCGCCGCTGCTGGCCGGCGCCCTGGCCGCGCCCCGCCGCACGCTCCGGCTGGGATCGCTGTCCATGGACGGCGGTCCGGACAGGACGTTCTGCGTCAACGCGGGCGTCGGCATCGACGCCGCGACGGTCGACTGGATCGAGGCACACCCGGCCGCGAAGCGCAGGTTCCGGCAGCTGGCGTTCGCGCTGGCGGCGGCGGGTCCCGGCCTGGCCGCGTTCCTGCGGCGTGACGGCCTGGAGATCGCCGTGGACGGCACCCCGGGCGTCAGGGCCGCCACGTTCATGGCGGCGTGCGGTCACCCCTACGCGTACGTCGGGTCCCGCCCGCTGGAGCTCATGCCGCACGTCGAGTGGGACGGCGCGCTGGAGTGGCTGGCGATGACCCGGGCGCTGCCGCTCACCGCGGGCGCCCACGTGCTGCGCGCCGTGATGAACCGCGGCCTGGAGGCCGGCAGGGCCCTGATGGGGGGCGTGACCCGGGGTGAGATCGTCGTCACGACGCGCCGCCCCGTCCACGTGCAGGCCGACGGCGAGGCGCTGGGCACGGCCAGCCGCGTGTGCCTCACGCCGGGGCCCCCGCTGGACGTCGTCGTGCCGCCCCGGTGAGGCAGACGGCGTGCCCCGCGTCTCAAGACGTCGCCGCGCCGCCCGATACTGACCGAAGCGGACGGAAACCGCTCATCACCCATAGCCCTCGACAACCCATGAGCAAGGAGGCTCTCCGTTGTCCACCCAAGGCCCGGACCCGCGTGCCAGCGCGCGGGGCCTGCTCGCACTCGCGCTCGACATGGCGCGCATCGATCCCGACCGTCGTCCCAGCACCGACATGCGTCAGTGGCTGTCCGACTTCGCCACCGCCGTGGGCGAGCCGCCCGCGCCGTCGCCGCGCACCAACCGGGAGCTGGTCGCCGCCGCGCTGCGGCTGGAGCAGATCGCCCACGCACGCGCGGAAGGGGCCACGACCCCGCCGCAGCGCACGGGGATGGTGGCGTAGGGGGCCTAGGAGCCGGGGGCGGGGCGGGGGTCGTCGACGCCGACGACGATCGCCGTGCCGCCCGTCGGCAGCTCGCGGTACGCGCCGAGGCGACGGAAGCGGTCGCGGCGCTGGCGCACCCGGTCGGCATCCGGGATGGCGATGAGGTTCCGCAGCGTCCGCGACAGGTACCCGTCCAGCAGGCGGGCCGCCTCGTCGTGGTCGGTGTGCGCCCCGCCCTCCGGCTCCGGCACGACCGCGTCGGCCACGCCCCAGCGGTAGCAGTTGGCCGCGGTCGGCTTGAACGCGGCCGCCGCCAGCTGTGCCTTGCCCGCGTCGCGCCACAGGATGGCCGACGCTCCCTCGGGCGAGATGACCGAGTACGTGGAGTTCTCGAGCATCACGACGCGGTCCGCGACGCCCAGCGCCAGCGCACCCCCCGACGACCCCTCGCCCACGATCACCGCGATGGACGGCACCCTCAGGCGCATCATGGTCTGCATGCTCTGGGCGATGGCGCCGCCCTGGCCGTTGATCTCGGCCTGGGCCCCGGCGAACGCGCCCGGCGTGTCGATGAGGGTCACGACCGGCGCCCGTAGCTTCTCCGCCAGCTCCATCACCCGCATGGCCTTGCGGTAGCCGCCGGGACCCGACATGGCGAAGTTGCGGAAGACCCGCTCCTCCGCGTCGCGGCCCTTCTGCTGCCCGATCACGACGGTGGGTCGCCCGTGGTAGCGGCCGATCCCCGCCACGATCGCGTGGTCGTCACCCTGCAGGCGGTCGCCGTGGAGCTCCTCGAAGTCGGGCATGAGCCGCGCGATGTAGTCCAGGGGGTACGGCCGTTCGGCGTGTCGCGCCAGCTGGATCGCCTTCCAGACATCGTCGGCCTCGGGCTCGGCCGAGCCGCCGAGGCGGCTGCGGAAGCGGCGGAAGCGGCCGCCGATGTCGCCCATGTGCGGGGGCTTCACCGCGGCCCCCCGTCGGCGGGCGGCTCCCCGCCCAGGACCCGCTGGCGCAGCCGGCGTGGGATCGACGGCAGCGCCTGCGCCATGCGGGCGGCGCGCTCGGTGCCGTTCTGGGCGAGAGACATGGCGAGGGACGCCGTCGCGGGCGGGGGCTGCTCGAGGATGCCCAGCAGGCGGCCGATGCGCCCGGACAGCTCGCGGCGGTCGACCACGGCGTCGACGTGGCCGTTGGACAGCTGGCTCTCGGCCCGGCCGAAGTCCTCCGGCAGCTTCTCGCGGGTGGTCTGCTCGATGACACGCGGACCACTGAACGCGATGAGCGCGCCCGGTTCGGCGTATGTCACGTCACCGACCGACGCGAACGAGGCCCACACGCCGCCCGTGGTGGGGTGGGCCAGCACCACGATCACCGGCACGCCGGCGTCGCGCAGCACCTCGAACCCCACGATCGTCTTGGCCATCTGCATCAGGGCCAGCACGCCCTCCTGCATGCGGGCGCCGCCGGACGCGCTGACCGTGACGAGCGGGACACCCCGGTCGGCGGCCCGCTCGCACGCCCGGGCGAACTTCTCGCCCACGACGGAGCCCATTGAGCCCCCCAGGAACGAGAAGTCCATGACGGCGATGACGCACGGCCGCCCGCCGATGCGGGCGTCGGCGCACACCAGCGCCTCGGTCGTGCCCTTGGCCTCGGCGGCCTCGACCCGCCGGGGGTACGGCTGGATGTCGACGAAGCGCAACGGGTCGGCCGCGCGCAGCTCGGTCCACAGCTCGTCGTACGCGCCGTCGTCGCTGAGCTGAGCGACACGCTCGCGGCCGCCCACCGGCCAGTGGTAGCCGCACGCCGCGCACACGTTGAGGTTGTGGCGCATCTCCTCGGCCCGGAACGTGCTGGCGCAGGTCGGGCAGGCGCGGTCGTCGCTGGGCAGCTTCTGCGGCCGGGGCGCCGGCTCGTCGCGCTGGCCGCGCAGGCGGTCGATCGAGACGTGGATTTGTCTGCGTGCCATCGGCGGATTATCGCAGCGGACGGCCGGCCGCGGGGGAAACCTCGGCCAGCCAGTCCTCCACGCCGGCCCGATACGCCGGCACCAGGTGGCCGCGTGGGCGGGCGTCCAGCACGGCGGTCGCGGCGTCGTCCTCGCCGAACCCCAGCTGCCGCAGGATGGCGTACGCCACGAACACCGATCGGCGGCGGCCCTGCTGGCAGTGGACGAGCACCTGGGCGTCGGGGTCATCGCGCAGGGCCTGGGCGCCGAACACGGCGGCGGGGGCCCACAGCGCGGGATCCTGGGGGCGCCCGTGGTCCCACATATCGGCGTGGGCGACGCGGTCGGCGCCCAGGACCTCGCGCTCGATCCACAGGTCCTGGCTGACGACGTTCTGGAGGGACTTGCGGCAGTTCACGACGTGCGTGAACCCGTGAGAGGGCAGCCGGTCGGCCTCCTCCGCCACCGGCAGCGCCCCGATGGCGAGCCGCGGCATCTGCGGCACCCGCGTGAAGCCCCGCAGCTCCCGCGATGGGGTGTAGACGCGGGTGCTGACCCGCTGGATCGCCCTGCGGACCGGGTTCATCGGCGGTACCCGGGGTCGGCCACGACGAGCGCCGCGTTGTGACCACCGAAGCCGAACGCGTTGGAGACGGCGACGTCGACCGTGGCCCGCCGGGACGTGCCCAGCACGTGGTCCACCCCGGCGCATTCCGGGTCGAGGTCGGCCACGTTGATGGTGGGCGGCACGAGGCCGTGGCGGATGGCCAGTGTCGTCAGCGCCACCTCGAGGCCGCCGGCCGCGCCGAGGCAGTGACCGTGCATGGACTTGGTGCTGCTCACCATGCAGCGGGCCGCGTGCGTGTCTCCCAGCGCCATCCGGATGACGCGGACCTCGCTGGGGTCGCCGACCGGCGTCGACGTGGCGTGGGCGTTCACGTAGGCCACGGCCCCGGGCTCGATCTCGGCGTCCGCCATCGCCATGCGCATGGCCGCCGCGGGGGCCTCGCCCGTGGGGTCGGGTTCCGTGAGGTGGTGTGCGTCGCCGCTCAGGCCGTAGCCCAGCAGCTCGGCATACACGTCCGCGCCGCGCGCCACCGCGTGTTCGCGCTCCTCCAGCACCAGCACGGCGCCCGCCTCGCCCATCACGAACCCATCGCGGTTGGCGTCGAACGGGCGGCTGGCGGCGGCGGGGTCGTCGTTGCGCGTGGAGAGAGCCCGCATCGCGTTGAACGCGCCCATGCCCAGCTCGTTGATGGACGTCTCCGACCCGCCGGCAAGGATCGCGTCGGCCCTTCCGAGCCGGATGGCGTCGAACGCCTCGCCGATGGCGTGGGCGGACGTGGCGCACGCGCTGACGGTGGCCAGCAGCGGGCCCCGCAGCCCCAGGGTCATCGACACCTGGGCCGCCCCCATGTTCGGGATCATCATGGGAATGAACAGGGGCGACAGCCGGTCGGGACCGCGCTCGAGCATGGCCACCGTCTGGTCGACGAACGTCTGCAGGCCGCCGATGCCGCTGCCGAAGTAGACCCCGATGCTGTCGCGCTCGGCCGCGGCGTCGAGTCCCGCGTCGTCGAGGGCCATCCGGGCGGCGGCCACGGCGAACTGGGCGAACCGGTCCATGCGCCGCGCGGCCCGCTTGTCCATGAAGTCCTCGGGCGAGAAGCCCGGGACCTCGCACGCGATGCGCGTGGGCAGCCGGGAGGGGTCGAACGACGTGATGGGCCCGCCGGCTCCGGCGCCCGCGGACGCCGCCGCCCACGTGGCGTCGCGGCCGATTCCCAGCGGGGTCACGAGGCCGATCCCGGTGACGACGACGCGACGCAGCCCGGCGGGGCGGGGACGGCGGTTCATGCGCGCACCCCGGTCACATCGACAGCCCGCCGTCGACGGGCACCACCGTGCCCGTCATGAACGCCGACGAGGGACCGCACAGGAACGCGGCGACCTCCGCCACGTCCTCCGCCGTGCCGAGGCGCCCCAGGGGCGTGCTCGCCACGATGCCGTCCCGTAGCTCGTCCGGCAGATCGGCGGTCATGTCGGTGGTGATGTAGCCCGGGGCGACGGCGTTGACGCGCACGCCGCGCGAGCCCACCTCGCGGGCTAGCGAACGGACCATTCCGATGAGTCCGGCCTTCGCCGCCGCGTAGTTGACCTGGCCCGGGTTGCCCATCAGCGCCACGACCGACGACACGGCCACGATGCTGCCGGACCGGCGCTTCATCATCCCCCGCAGGGACGCGCGGGCCACGTAGAACGACCCCGACAGGTTGGTGTCGATGACAGCCTGCCAGTCGTCGTCGCTCATGCGCAGCATCAGGCCGTCGCGGGCGATGCCGGCGTTCAGCACCAGCGCGTCCAGCGGGCCCACCTGCTCCTCGGCCCCGGCGACGATGGCGGCGGCGGCCTCCGGGTCCGCCTGGTCGCCCTGCACGGCGGCCCCGGCGCGGCCCGCGGCCCGCACTGCCGCGAGCGTGCGCTCGGCGCCGTCGCGGTCACCGGCGTATCCGACGGCCACGTCGAAGCCGTCGCGGGCCAGCGCGACGGCCGTGGCGGCGCCGATCCCCCGGCTGGCACCTGTGACGAGCGCAACCGGCATGCCTACCCCCTCGAGAGCGCCGCGAGGTCGTTCATCTCGCTGACGTGCAGCGTCTCCACGTCGCGGCGGATGCGCTTCACGAGGCCCGACAGGACCTTTCCCGGCCCGAACTCGATGAAGCGCTCGGCGCCCTCCTCGAGGGCGATCTCCACCGCTGCGCTGAACCGCACCGGGGACGTGAGCTGCTCCAGGAGCACCGCACGCATGCGCTCGGGGGGCTCCACCGCGCACGTCGTGGTGGACAGGAAGGGCGGATCGGCATCGGACGGCGTCCACGACGCCAGGGCGGGTTCGAGCCGGGCCGCGGCGGGGGCCATCAGCGGCGAGTGGAAGGCGCCCGCCACGTGCAGGCGGGCGATCTTCGCCCCCCGCTCGGCGGCCAGCGCCACGAGCCGGTCCACGCCCTCGATGGTGCCCGACACCACGACCTGCCTGGGGCAGTTGAAGTTGGCCAACCACACGTCGCCGGCCTCATCACACATCACCTGGACGTCGTCGTCGGACTGGCCCAGCACCGCGGCCATCGTGCCCGGGTGCGACTCGCCGGCGGCCTTCATGGCGGCGCCGCGCTCGGCCACAATTCGCAGGGCGTCGGCGAACGGCAGCGCGCCGGCCGCGACGAGGGCCGAGAACTCGCCCAGCGAGTGGCCCAGGACGACGTCGCCCGCGACGCCCTCCTCGCGCGCCACGCGCCACGCGGCCGTGGTCATGGCGACCAACGCGGGCTGGCACACGTCGGTGCGGGTGAGCTCCTCGTCGGGCCCCTCGAAGCAGATCCGCGACAGGCCGTAGCCCAGCGCGTCGTCGGCCTCCTCGAAAGTCTCGCGGGCCAGGCGGGAGCCCATGGCGAGGTCGCGGCCCATGCCGACGACCTGGGCGCCCTGGCCCGGGAATAGCAGAACGGTTCTCATGGTTCGTAGCTCACGATCGTCGACGCCCACGTCAGCCCGGCCCCGAAGCCCACCAGCAGCACCCGCATGCCGGGGGCGAGGACCCCCTGGTCGCGGGCCTCGGTGAGCGCCAAGGGGATCGACGCGGCGCTGGTGTTGCCGTACTTCTCCACGTTGTTGAAGACCTTTGACGGATCGACGCCGAGGCGGCCCACGGCGTGATCGATGATGCGCTGGTTGGCCTGGTGGGCCACCAGCAGGTCGACGTCCCCGATGGACATGTCCAGGGCGTCCAGCAGACGGGAGGTCGTCTCCTCCATCGCCCGCGTCGCGAACTTGAACACCTCGCGGCCGTTCATCTGAAGGTACGCGTCCTGCGGCTCGAACGCCTTGGCCGCAGGATGCCGGGTGCCGCCGACCGGGATGAGCAACTCGCATCCCAGCGACCCGTCGGCGCCGAGATCGAACCCCAGGAAGCCGTTCGTGGAGCCGGGGTCGCCGGCCGTGACCAGCGCACCCGCGGCGCCGTCGCCGAACAGGATGCTGGTCGAACGGTCATCGGGGTTCACGAGGTTCGAGAACTTCTCGGCGCCCACCACGAGGACGTTGTCGGCCCATCCCGACTCGATCATCGAGGCGGCCTGGGCCAGCGTGTAGACGAACCCGCTGCACGCCGCCTGAAGGTCGAACGCCGCGGCGCGGCGCGCCCCGATGCGGTCGGCCGTGAGCGCGGCGACGGACGGGAACAGGTAGTCGGGGGTGCACGTTGGCACGATGACGGCGTCGAGGTCGGCGGCCGCGACGCCGGCGTCGTCGAGGATGGCCTGCGCCGCCCGCACGGCGAGGTCGCTCGTGGCCTCATCCTCTGCCGCGTAGCGCCGCTCACGGATGCCGGTGCGGCTGAAGATCCACTCGTCGGTCGTGTCCATGCGCGCGACGAAGTCGGCGTTGGTCACGACCCGGTCGGGGACGTACGCGCCCAGGGCGGACAGGCGCGCCCGGGCGGGGCGGTCACGGCGGACGCTGATCACGGGGCCTGACCGTCCTCCACGAACGCGAACGAGATGGACGCCTGGCACGCGAGGACGCCCTCGACGTGTGCGGTGCCGTCGGCCCAGCCGACCCTGCCGCGCGTCTTCGTGATGGTCGTGCGGACGTCCAGGGTGTCGCCGGGCACCACGGGCCGGCGGAACCGCACCTTCTCGATGCCCGCGAACAGCGCGAGCCCCCCCGCGTTCTCCGGCAGCGCCATGCCCGCGATCGCCCCCGCCTGCGCGATGGCCTCCACGATCAGCACCCCGGGCAGGATGGGCCTGCCCGGGAAGTGGCCGCGGAACACATCCATGTCGGGCCGCGGCGCCCAGCGCGTGTGCGCGCTCGTGCCGGGGTCGAGTTCGACGATCTCGTCCACGAACAGGAACGGCTCCCTGTGGGGGATGAGGTCGCGGGGATCAGGGGGCGCCATGTGGTCGGGGATCGTACCCTTTGGGCGTCACGGCGGTCCCTCCGCCGCCCCGGAGGACCCGCCAACAGCCGGAAGGAGCGGGCGTTATGCGCGCGATTTGGAAGGGTTTCGTCAGTTTCGGGCTGGTGACGATCCCCGTGAACGTGGGCATCGCCCAAGACCGCCAGGACCCCAGCTTTCGGACGCTCGTCCGCGAGACCCTGCGCCCGGTCCGCCAGAAGCGCTGGGACGACGAGGCCGACCGCGAGGTGGACGCCGCCGACACCGTGAAGGGCTACGAGTTCGCGAAGGGGCGCTACGTCGTGGTCGAGGAGGAGGAACTCGCCCGCTTCGCCCCGACACAGGAGAAGACCGTCCAGATCCTGCAGTTCGTCGAACTCGACCAGGTCGACCCCGTGTACTTCGAGAAGGCGTACTGGCTGGAGCCGCAGGAGCGTGCCGAGCGCCCCTACCGGCTGCTGGCGACGGCGCTCGACGAGACCGGCAGGGCGGCGATCGGGCGGTTCGTGCTCTCCACGAAGGAGCACCTCGTGCTGGTACGCAGCCTCGACGGGGTGCTCGCGCTGCAGACGCTCTACTACCCCGAGGACGTGCGCATGGGCGTGCGTGAGGAGATCGCCGAACGCCTGGGCGACGGCGAGGTGGTGAAGGCCGAGCTGGATATGGCAAAGCAACTCATCGAGGGCATGACGGCCGGGTTCGACCCCGCGAAGTACCCGAACGAGACGCGCAAGGCGATCGTGGAGATGCTGGAGGCCAGGGCCGACGGCCAGGATGTCGCCGTCCCCGACGAGCGCCCGGAGGCCGCGCCCGTCGTGGACCTGATGGAGGCCCTGAAGGCCTCCCTGGAGGCGAACGCGAAGAAGGCCGAGAAGCCCGAGCGCAAGGCCTCGTAGGGGCGACGCCGCGTCGGCGATGAGAGACCGCGGCGCGGGGTGCGACGGGGTGGCCGGTGCGGCCGTGTACGCGATGATCGTCACCACGGGGCCGTTCGCCGGCTCCGGCGCCTCGTAGCCCACCACCGGGTGCCGGAAGCGCCGGGACGCCGCTGCGGTGGTACGCCACGCCGTGCGCGTCCCACATGCGCCGGAACGCCTCGCTGCCGGCGCGGATGCCGGATCAGCCCGCTGGTCGCGGCCATGCTGGCCGCCACGGGGACGCTGGCGACGCTCTCTCTGGACGCGTCCGTGTGTGTGTGACCTCCAGCCGCGGCATCCTCACCGCGGGAACCGCCGATGCTGCGCGTCTCTGCCCGGGTGTGTTCCGGCGTCGCGCGGCCCACCCGCCGGGCGGGCCGGGTCACTCGCCCATGGGACGACGCGCCCGGCCCCGAACCCGCGCCCTGCGCTACCCCTGCCCGCCGTCCCCGGGCTCGCCGGGCGCGTCGTCCTCGGCTAGGTCCTCCGCCACCTCGGCCCGCGTCGGGTCGGGGGCGTCGGTGTCCCGCTCGGGGATGTCGTCGGCCATGCTGAGCTGGTCGGACGGCACAGCCTCCACGCCGTTCTCGGGCTCGTCGGCCTCCACGACCGATGCCACGCTCGAGACCTGGTCGTCGTCGCGCATGTTCATCAGGCGGACTCCCTCCGTGGAGCGGCCCATGCGCTTGATCGCCGACACGTCGATGCGGATCACGAGGCCCAGCAGCGACACCAGCAGCAGCTGGTTGCCCTCGCGGACGGGGCGTGCCGTCACCAACTCGCCCTTGCGGTCGCTGACGCGGATGGTGCGAACACCCTTCGTGGGCCTGCCCTTCGACGGATACTCCGACATCGGCGTGCGCTTGCCGTAGCCGTTGCCCGTGACCACCATCAGGTCCTCATCGTCGCGCGCGACGCACAGCGACAGCACCCGGTCGCCCGGGTCGAGGTTCATGGCCTTGACGCCCTGGGTCTGGCGGCCCTGGGACTTCACCTTGTCCTCGCCGAAGCGGGCCGCCTGACCGCGCGCCGAGACGATCAGCAGATCGTCGCTGCCGTCCGTGAGCTGGACGCCCACCAGCTCGTCGCCCTCGTTGAGGTTGATGGCGAGAATGCCCTTCTCGCGCAGGATGGTGTCGTACGCCTTGAACTCGGTCTTCTTGACCATGCCGCCCTTTGTGGCCAGCACGAGGTACTCGCCCTCGCCGTAGTCGCGCGTGGAGAACACCGCGCGGACCTCCTCGCCCTCCAGCAGCGCAAGGACGTTGGAGATGTGGCGCCCGCGGGCGTCGCGCCCGCCCTGAGGCAACTCGTGCACCTTCTGCCGGTAGACCCGGCCCTGGTTCGTGAAGAACAGCAGGTAGGCGTGCGTCGACGCGATGAACAGGTGCTCGATGTGGTCGTCGTCCTTCAGGTTAGCCCCCCGCAGGCCCTTGCCGCCGCGGCGCTGGGCCCGGTACGTGCTCACCGGCAGGCGCTTGAGGTAGCCACCCTTGGAGAGGGAGATGACCATCTCCTCCTCGGCGATGAGGTCCTCGAGGTCGATCTCGCCGTCCGCGTGGGTGATCTCGGTGCGCCGCTCGTCGGCGAACCGCTCGCGGATCGCCCTGAGCTCCTCGCGGATGACCCCCATGACCTTCGCCTCGTCCCCCAGGATGCCGCGCAGGTACGCGATGTCGCGGCTGATGGCGTCGTGCTCCGCCTGGATCTGACCGGCCTCGAGCTGGGTGAGGCGCTGCAGGCGCAGGTCGAGGATGGCGCGGGCCTGCACCTCGGTGAGATCGAACCGCGACATCAGCCCCTGGCGGGCCTCGTCGGGGTCGGCCGCGGCGCGGATCAGTGCGATGACCGCGTCGATGTTCTGCAGCGCGATGAGTAGGCCCTCGAGGATGTGAGCCCTGGCCTCGGCCCGCGCCAGGCGGAACCGCGAGCGGCGCACGACCACGTCGCGCTGGTGGTCGAGGTAGTGGAGGATCATCTCGCGCAGGCCCAGCGTGCGCGGCACACCGTTGACCAGCGCGATGGCGTTCACGCCGAACGTGCTCTGCGCCGCCGTGTGCTTGTAGAGCTTGTTCAACACCACCAGCGGCACGGCGCCGCGCCGCAGAGTGATGACCACGCGGGTGCCGTCGCGGCCCGACTCGTCGTTGGCGTCGGCGACCTCCTTCAGCACGCCGTCGTTCGCGAGCTGGGCGATCTTGTGGACCATCTCGGCCTTGTTCACCTGGTACGGCAGCTCGGTGAAGATGATCGCGTTGCGGCCGTTGCGCAGCTGCTCGTTGTGGGCGCGGCCGCGCACGACGACCCTGCCGCGGCCCGTGCGGTAGGCGTCGACGATGCCCTGACGCCCCACGATGACGCCGGCGGTGGGGAAGTCGGGGCCCTTCACATGCGTCATCAGCTCGTCGACGGTGATCTGCGGCGCGTCGATCATGGCCACGCAGGCGTCGATCACCTCGCCCAGGTTGTGGGGCGGGATGTTGGTGGCCATGCCGACCGCGATGCCCGAGCTGCCGTTGACCAGCAGGTTGGGCAGACGCGACGGCAGCACCGTCGGCTCAAGGCCCCGGTCGTCGTACGTGGGCGCCATGTCGACGGTGTCCTCGTCGATGCCGCGCAGCATCTCGACGGCGAACCGCGACATGCGGGCCTCGGTGTAGCGCATCGCGGCGGCCGGGAACTCGGGCGAACCGAAGTTGCCCTGCCCGTCCACCAGCGGGTAGCGCGACGCGAAGGGCTGCGCCAGGCGCACCAGGGTGTCGTAGATGGACTGGTCGCCGTGCGGGTGCAGGTCGCCCATCACGCGGCCGACCGTGTTCGCGCTCTTCTGATGGGCCCGGTCGGGCGTCAAAGCCATCTGGTTCATCATGAACAGCACGCGCCGGTGGACCGGCTTGAGGCCGTCCCGGACGTCGGGCAGCGCACGCCCCACGATGACGCTCATCGCGTAGTCGAGGTACGACGAACGCATCTCGGACTCGAGCTCGCGCGGCTCGATCCGCCCGTCCCTGTCGAGTGACGACACCTACGCCCTCCCCGTCCGGCGGCCCGCGCCGCCCGTTGCGAACCCCTGCTCGACCCTCACTAGACGTCCAGGAAGCGGACGGTGCGGGCGTTCTGCTCGATGAACTCCCTGCGGGGCTCCACCTTGTCGCCCATGAGCGTGCCGAACAGCACGCCGGCGGACGCCTCGTCCTCCAGCGTGACCCGCTGAAGGATGCGGCGCTCGGGGTCCATCGTGGTCTCCCACAGCTGCTCGTAGTTCATCTCACCGAGGCCCTTGAACCGGCTGATGGCGATGCCCTCCCGGCAGAGGTGCATGATCGCGTTGCGCAGTTGGTCGTACGTGAACGCCTCGCGCGAGCGGGACCCGCGGGTGATCACGAACGGGCCCATGCCCACCTGGTCGCGCAGCTTCTCGGCCGCCTGGTCGAGGCCCTGCATCTCCCGTGAGGCCAGCATCTCGAGCGGCACCGTGGCGGACGTGGCCTCGCCCGTCCGCGTGCGCACCGCGCGGGCCCGCAGCGCCGGCGACCCGTCGAGGTCGATCATCTCGCCCGTCAGCGTGGCGTCGGGCCCCCCGGCGGCCGCGACGGCGTCGGCCAGAGCGGCGGGCTCGAGTGTGCGAAGGCCCGTCAGGCCGTGCGTGAGCAGGAAGTCGACGGTGCCCGCGCCGTACGTGCCGCGCAACGCGCCGGCCCAGCCCTCGTACTCGCGCAGCGCCCGGACGAAGCGGTGGAACCGCGCCTGCGTGACGCCCGCCGGCGCCTTCTCACCGGCCGCGACGTTGATGGAGCCCAGGTTGCGCTCGAGCACCCACTCGTCGAGCTCGGCCTCCTTCTCGATGTACTGCTCCGAGCTGCCCTGCTTGACCTTGTAGAGCGGCGGGCACGCGATGTACACGTAGCCGGCGTCGATCAGCGGGCGCATGTGCTGGAAGAGGAACGTGAGGATCAGCGTGCGGATGTGGGCACCGTCCACGTCCGCGTCGGTCATGATGACGATCTTGTGGTAGCGGGCCTTCGACACGTCGAAGTCCTCGCCGATGCCCGTGCCGATGGCCGTGATCATGGCCTGGATCTCGTTGTTCGACAGGACCTTGTCGATGCGGGCCTTCTCGGTGTTGATGATCTTTCCCCGCAGCGGCAGGATCGCCTGGAACGTCGCCTGACGCGCCTGCACGGCCGAACCCCCGGCCGAGTCGCCCTCCACCAGGAACAGTTCGGTGTTCTCGGCCTCGCGGTCGCTGCAGTCGGCCAGCTTGCCGGGCAGCCCGCCGGCGTCGAGCGCCCCCTTGCGGCGGGCCAGGTCGCGGGCCTTGCGGGCCGCCATGCGCGCCTGGGACGCGTTGACGGCCTTTGCGACGATGGACCGCGCCGACGCGGGGTTCTCCTCGAAGTACTCGGCCAGAGCCTGCGCGACCGCGGCGTTGACGAAGCCGGTGATCTCGCTGTTGCCGAGCTTGGTCTTGGTCTGGCCCTCGAACTGCGGCTCGCCGAGCTTCACCGAGATGATGGCGGTGAGCCCCTCGCGGGTGTCCGTGCCCTCGAGGTTCTCGTCCTTCTCCTTGAGCAGCCCCTTGGAGCGCGCGTAGTCGTTGACCGTGCGTGTCAGCGCCGTGCGGAAGCCGGTGAGGTGCGTCCCACCCTCGTGCGTGTTGATGTTGTTCGCGAAGCTGTAGACGGACTCGCTGAACGCCGACGTCCACTGCATCGCGATGTCGAGGCTGCCTTCCGGGCCCTCGGAAGCAAGCGTGACCACGTCGGCGTGCGTGGGGTCGCGGCCCTCGTTGAGGTGGTGCACGAAGTCGACCAGCCCGCCTGTCGCGAGGAACGTGTCCTCCCGGCCCTCGCCGCGCTCGTCCACCAGGTGGATGGTCAGGCCCTTGGTAAGAAACGCCGTCTCGCGGAAGCGCTTGGCCAGCGTCTCGTAGTCGAAGTCGGGTTCCTCGAAGATGTCGGGGTCGGGCAGGAAGTGCTGCTCGGTGCCGGTCTCGTCGGTGGGTTCGCCCCTACGGATGGGGCCGGTGGCGTCGCCGCGCTCGAACTCGATGTGCCAGTGGAAGCCGTCGCGCCTGACCGTGGCCTCCATGTGCTCCGACAGCGCGTTCACCACGCTGACGCCCACGCCGTGCAGGCCACCCGACACCTTGTAGCCCTCGCCGCCGAACTTCCCGCCGGCGTGGAGAACCGTCATGACCACCTCGAGCGCGCTCTTGCCGCCCTGGTCGGCCATGGCCGCCACCGGGATGCCGCGGCCGTTGTCCACGACGGTGCACGACCCGTCCGGGTGAAGCGTGACGTCGATGCGGTCGCAGTACCCCGCGAGGGCCTCGTCGACGGAGTTGTCGACGACCTCGTACACCAGGTGGTGAAGGCCGCGGGGACCGGTGGAGCCGATGTACATGCCGGGGCGCCGGCGGACCGCCTCCAGGCCCTCCAGAACGGTGATGTCGCCGGCGTCGTAGCCGTGCGGCGTGGTGCCTGTGCTCACGCGATCCTTCGGTCGGGGACGATTCGGACGAGTCTACCAGCGCGGGTCGGCCGCCGAGCGAAAAAACCCCCGCACAATGCGCCTATTTTGTGTCCCAGGAGCGCTGTATCGAGGCCGCCGCGGCCCGCTCCAGCGCCGCGCGCAACTCGGGGTCGCCGGCCCCCGCCACCAGACCCCTCGCGGCGCTGCGCGCGGCGGGCCCCGGCGTGACGGGCACGCGAACCGCGGGTCCCGAGGGCGGTGGGATGGCGTGGTCGGCGATGGTGAACCGCAGGCCCCGCACCGGCTCGCCCAGCGCGGCCCCCAGTGCGTCGGCCAGAGCGTCGGCGCGGAAGGCGAGCTTCTGCGCCAGGCCCGCGTCGGCGCACGCCACGGTCACCACGCCCGCCCGCGAGCGGCGCACCGGGATGGATCCCACCCGGTCGGCGCCCGCGACGGAGGTCCACGCGTCAGCGGCGGCCGCCACGCCGAACGGATCGGCCGGACGGGGCCGCGCGCGCGAGTCGCGTGGCGCCTGCGCCGCGTAGCGCGCGAAGCCGGCCGCCAGCGGGGCGGGGTCCTTGCGGCGCCGCTTACGCCGCGATGTCGGCGGGGACCCGGATCTCGGCGGCGTCGGGGACGTCATCGGTGACACGGTACCGCGTGTCGGCCGTCGTGATGATGGTCTGCCCCTGCCGCGCGACCGCGTCCAGCAGTGCGCTGCGGCGCAGCGGGTCGAGCTCGCTCAACACGTCGTCGAGCAGCAGGATCGGGTGGGCGGCGGCCTCCGCCAGCAGGTCGCGGTACGCCACGAGCAGCGCCAGTGCCACCGTGCGCTGCTCGCCCTGACTGCCGAGGCGCCGCGCGTCGAGGTCGTCCCACCCCATCCACAGGTCGTCGCGATGGGGACCCGCCAGGGTCATCCCTGCCGCGGCGTCGCGGTCGCGGCGCTCTGCCAGGTACGCGGCGAACGCGTCCGCCCACTCGTCGTCGGGCACGTCGGCGAGGGCCCGCGGGGACGGCTCGCGCCGCACCGCGCCTCCAGAGGCACCCCCCAGCGCCGACAGCCAGGCCGCGAACGGGACGGCCAGCCGCGCCAGGGCATCGCGGCGGGCGACGACGATGGCGGCCCCGCACACGCCCATCCGGGCCTCCCAGACGAACGCCTGGTCGAGCGCGGCGCGGTCGGCCACCCCCCGCGCGCGCCGCAGCAGCGCGTTGCGCTGGGCCAGCGCCGCCGCGTAGTCGGACAGGGCCTGCGTGAACCCCGGTGAGATCGCCTCCAGCACCCGGTCGAGCCCGCGACGGCGAGCAGCGGGAGGCCCCTTGACGGCGCGCAACTCCTCGGGAACGAACACCAGGACGCTGCCCGGCAGCCGCCAGCTCAGCAGGCGCGCCGCCGGCACGCCGTCCTCCGCCAGCCGGCGTCCCACGCGCGGCTGGTAGCCGATGTCGCGCGCCGACGTGGCCCCGTCCGGTCGTGTGAGACCCGCGTGGACGTGGAAAGCCGGCGCCCCGTGCGCGACGACGTCGCCGAGCTGAGCGGTGCGCGGAGAGGCCCCGACGGCCGCCAGCACCACCGCCTCCACGAGGGACGTCTTGCCCGCGCCGTTGTGACCGGTGAGCACGGACACCCCGGGCGGGAACGCGACGGAGGCCCGCGGCCAGCACCGCACGTCTCGCACGTCCAGTGCGTCCACGCGCCACGCCCGGGCCAGGACGCTCACCCGGGGCTCACCCGTTCAGGCGGATGGGCATCAGGAGGTAGCGGAACGACTCGTCACCGGCGCGCAACAGGCCGGGGCGCAATGGTGAGATGAGTCCCAACCGGAGCGTCTCGTCCTCGACGCTCTCGACGCCGGCGCGCAGGAACTCGACGTTGAACCCGACGTCCATGGGCTCGCCCGAGAACGCCACGGGGATGCTCTCGCGGCCCTCCCCGAGCTGTTCGCTGACGACGGACAGCGTCATCGCCCCGTCCGCCAGAGACACCCTGACGGGCGTGTTGCGCTGGGCGATCACGGCGATGCGGCCCAGCACCGACAGGAGCTCGCCCCGGTCCAGCTCGAGGTCGTGGGTGAACTCCGTGGGGATGAGCTGCCGGTAGTCGGGGAACTGCCCGTCGATCAGGCGGGTGGTCAGCACCACGTCGCCCGCCCGGAACGTGCCGGTGGAGTCACCGAGTCCCACCTGGATCTCGTCGGCGTCGGCCAGCGCGATCGCCCGCTGGGCCTCGGCCAGTGCGCGGGCGGGCACCAGCGCCTGGACGGGCTCGGCCGGCCCGCCCGTGATGGCGGCCTGGCGCACGGCCAGGCGGTAGCTGTCGGTCGCGACCATCGTGAGGTCGTCCGGGCCGATGCGGACGAGCACACCCGTGAGAACCGGCCGCGTGTCGTCGCGGGACGCCGCGCGGGCGACCCGCTCGGTGGTGGACGTGAACACGTCCGCGGGCAGCGTGATGCCATCGGGGGCCGCGGTGGGCAGCGCGGGGAAGTCGGATGCCTGCAGGCAGTTGAGCGTGAACGACGACGATCCGCCCGACAGCGACAGGGTCCCCTCGCCCTCGTTGTGCTCGAGGGTGACCTCACCCGGCACCATCGAACGCACGATGTCGGCCGCGAGTCGCGGAACGACGATGGCCCCCGGTGCGTCGACGCGGGCCTCGAGGGGCGCCCGGAGCGAGATCTCCATGTCGGTCGCGGCGACCTCGACGCGGTCGGCCTCCGCGGTGATGAGGACGTGCGACAGGGTGGGCACCGTGCTCTTGTTGGACGCGGCCCGTCCCACGGCGGCCAGCCGTCCGGCCAGGTGATCCTTTTGGCTGACGAGCCTCACATGCACTCCTCGGGGTGTGATCGGGGGATTGTCGACAACCCGGGCCTCCCCCTCAGGGAAGAATCTCTTAAGAGAAAGAATCTTGTCGTTGTCGTAGCGGTGTTGGCGCTGGGGAAGGCTGCCCGGAACGGCCTCCCGTAGGCATTCTGCCGTGCCGGTCGGATGTGGGTGCGCGACGCGGGAGGCGGAGGTTATCCGGGCCGGGTCCGTGTGACGCGCGCGCGGGTGGACGGTGGGGATACGCGGAACACGTTGCGGGGACGTCCCCCACAGGGCCCGGGACGGGCAGGCCCGCACGCGGACCTCCCCGGACATCGGCGACCCGCGTTATCCACAGCAGGGCGCGGCGGGGTGCGCCGGCGCCCGCGGGGAACGGTCAGGAGTTCCCCGTGAGACGGGTCGTGAGGTCCGTCACGGCCGTGTAGATCTCGCCCTCATCCTTGATCTGGTCGGTGATCTTCTGCACGGCGTACAGCACGGTGCTGTGATCGCGGCCGCCGAACGCGCGGCCGATGGCCGGCAGGGACGAGTCGGTGAGGTCCCGGGTGAGGAACATCGCTACCTGGCGAGGGGTCACCAGGCGGCGAGTGCGCTTCTGGCCCACGAGCTCGTCGTGGCTGATGCCGAAGTAGCGGCAGACCTCGCGCTGGACATGCTCGACGGTGATGGCGCCCTGGTCGGCCGGGTAGAGGTTGCGCAGCACGTCGTTGGCCAGCTCGACGCTGACGGGACGACCATCGAGCGCCGCGTGGGCGATGACGCGGTTGAGCGCGCCCTCGAGCGCCCGCACGTTGGAGCTGACGCGCTCGGCGATGACCGACAGCACCTCGGGGTGCGCGATGTGGATTCCCTCCGCCGCGGCGCGCTTGCGCAGGATGGCGATGCGGGTCTCGACGTCCGGCGGCTGGATGTCGGTGATCAGGCCCATCTCGAACCGCGAACGCAGACGGTCCTCCAGCGTCGCGATCTCCTTCGGGGGGCGGTCCGAGCTGATGATGATCTGCTTGCCGCCGTCGTGGAGCGCGTTGAACGTGTGGAAGAACTCCTCCTGCGTCTGTTCGCGGCCCGCCAGCGACTGGATGTCGTCGATGAGCAGGACATCGACGGAGCGGTAGCGGTCCTTGAAAGAGTGCATGTTGCCGTCGCGCAGCGCGTTGATGAACTGGTTGGTGAACGTCTCGACCGAGACGTACATGGTGCGCAGCTCGGGCGTGGTCTCGTTGATGAAGTTGCCGACCGCGTGCAGCAGGTGGGTCTTGCCCAGCCCGACGCCGCCGTAGATGAACAGAGGGTTGTACGCGCGGGCGGGGGCCTCGGCCACGGCCATGGCGGCGGCGTGGGCGAACCGGTTGGACGGGCCCGTGACGAAGCCGTCGAACGTGAACCGGGAGCGGTTGGGACCGGCGTAGGACGCGGGCAATCCGGTCGGGGCGGGAGGAGCCGGCGCGGGGGCCGAGGCGACCGCCCCGGGCCCCGCGTGGGCCGAGCCGCCGGGGGCGTCGTCGGTGGGTTCGACGCGCACGTCGATGACGAGGTCCTCACGCTGGGTGACCTCGTACAACGCGTCACACATCAGGGTGAGGTGGCGCGTGCACATCCACTCGCGGGCGAAATCGGTCTCGACGCCGACGACCAGGGTGTCACCCGAGAACGCCAGGGGACGGGCCCGGGTGAACGTGAACTCGTACGCGGCGGGGGGCATGGCCGAACGGATTCGCTCCGTCATGTCCTCCCACAGCTGCAGCAACTCGACCGACGACACGTCCACGAGCTTAGAAAAGCGACGCCAGGAGCGACGCACCCGACTCGTCGAGGACACGGCACCCGTCGTCGCGGCGCGTCACGAGGCCGCGCGCCTCGAGCGCGACGAGCTCGCGCCCACAGCGGCCCAGCGTCCAGCCGAGTTCGTCGGCCAGCCTGTCGGGCCGCGACGGGCCGGTCTCGAGCAGCAGCGCCATGAGGATGCGGGCGTCGTCCGAGACGGTGGCCTCGAGCGCACCGACGTCGCGGACGGGGACGCTGAGCGTCACCACCGTGCCGCCCGCGAGGTTGGCGTCGAGCTCGAACTCGCCACCCTCGGCGTCGATCACCTGGGCCGCCAGTGGCAGGCCACTGCCCACGCCGCGGACGATTCCGCGCTGCTCGGCGGTTGCGGTGGTGTAGCCGGGCTGCATGGCGCGCTCGTGATCGGCGATACCGGGCCCTGAGTCGGAGACGCGCACGACGTGCCCGTGCTCGAACACGCTGACGAGGGCGTCGCGGAACTCCGCGTGGACGAGGTTCTCGATGATCTCGCGCAGCGCCACGACGGGAGGACGTGCCCGGCGGGCGGCGGCCTCGTACAGACGCTCCACCAGCACGGCGGCGTCCGAGTCGGAGATCTCCTCGAGGTACGGCGGCTCGCCGGGCTGGGTGTAGATCGCGATGCGGGCGCTCAGCGGCCGGTCGGCGATCGTGGTGTGTGGGCGGGCTCGGGTGGTCATCCGTGTGGAGGCGGCGGTGCGGCGTGCGGGTGTGTCGAAGGACTGTAACCAGCGGCTCCCGGCATCCGAAAGGGCTCGGAGCCCCTGTGGAGAACGTTCCTGTCCTCCGAGCGGGAAAAAGGCGTCCTGGGCGCTACAGCATGCCCCGGACGGCACGGAAGAAACCCTGCTCAGAACGTTTAGCGAGCGATATCCACAGACGTTTCCACACGTGTGGACGACGAGAGGGCGTGGTGAGCAGGGGCGTCGTTTGGTAAGCTCGCGCGCTGTCGCGTGGGTGCCCGCCGGTGACCGCGCCCAACCGCATCCAGGGAGTCGTGGCACCGTGAAGAGGACCTACCAGCCGAACAGGCGCAAGCGGAAGAAGACGCACGGGTTTCGCAAGCGCATGAGCACGCGCGCCGGCCGCGCGATTCTGAAGCGCCGCCGGGCCAAGGGCCGCGCAAGCCTGTCGGCCTAGCTCGGCTCCGTGTCCCGCGCCGACGGGGAGGGGCCCCGAGAGAAGCGCGGGCGCATCACTCGCTCGCGGGACTTCGACGCCGTGTACCGGCGGGGCCGGTCGGCCGCGAACCGGCACATGGTCGTGTACGCGTTCCCGCGTGAGCGAGAGGGCGACACGGATGCGCGGCTGGGGCTGTCGGTGTCGAAGAAGGTGGGCGGTGCTGTGCAGCGCAACCGCGTCAAGCGCGTTCTGCGCGAGCAATTCGCCGGGCTCGACAATCGCGTCCCGGCTGGCCAGGACGTCGTCGTGATCGCCCGTCGGGGGCTGGCCGAGTATGCGGACGAGCAGGGCTCGGCGGCTGTCGGCGCCCGGCTGGGCGAGCTGCTCGAGCGCCTGTTCGAGGCCGGGGGGGCGACGCCGTGAGGGCCATCGCCGTCCTTCCCATCCGCGCCTACCAGCGCCTTGTTTCACCGCTGAGCGGTCGACGCTGTAAGTATTACCCCAGCTGCTCGCAGTACGCCGTCGAGGCGATCGAGAGCTACGGGGTGCTGCGCGGCATCGTGCTCGCGGCGTGGCGCCTGATGCGGTGCAACCCGTGGAGCAGAGGCGGGGTGGACCATCCCCACGACCAGAGGATCTTTCGCGCGTGAACCCGCTCACCCCGATCGAGACCGCCCTGCAATGGGTGGTCGATCACCTTCACGACAACGCGAACCTCAGCTACGGCTGGTCGATCGTCGTGCTCGTGCTGCTGGTGCGGTTCGCGCTGCTGCCGCTGATGGTGAAGCAGTACCGCTCGATGCGGCGCATGCAGGCCATGGCGCCGCAGTTGAAGGAGCTCCAGGCCAAGTACAAGGGAGACAGGGCCAAGCAGCAGGAAGAGATGATGCGGTTCTACCAGGAGAACAACATCAATCCCTTCGCGTCGTGCGCCCCGATGCTGGTGCAGATGCCGATCTTTTTCGCGCTGTACTACGTGTTGCGCGACTTCGCCCGGGGCGCCGAGGGAACGGCGCACGGCTTCATGGGGGTCATCCCCGACATCACGAAGAACATCAGCGAGCTCGGCCTGGCGTCGTCCGTGGTGATCGGCCTGGTGTATGGCGGATCGCAGCTGCTGTCGTCGGAGCTGTCGTTCGAGCCCACGACGCCGGACATCCAGAAGCGGATGATGCGCGTGTTGCCGCTGATCATCGTGGTGATGGCGTTCCAGTTCCCCTTCCCGGCGGGCCTCGCGATCTACTGGGTGACCAGCAACCTGTTCACCGCCGCGCAGCAGCTGTTCATCCGGCACAAGATCGAGCACGACATGGAGGAGCACCCGGAGGAGTTCCAGACGGGGAAGCGCTCGTCGCGCACGGCGTCTGCGAAGGTCGTCAACCCTCCCGTGCCCGCGCGCAAGAGCCGGTCGCGGTCGGCGGACGCTCCCGCCGAGGAACCGACCGAGGAGGCGCAGCGGGAGGGAGGGGACGGGCCCATGGATCTCGACGAGGGCGGAGCCCCGGCTGAGCCTGTGTCGTCGCCGCCCGCGAAGCAGAAGTCCGGCAACAACCAGCTCCCCCGGCGGCGGCCGCCGTCCGGCGGGGGCAAGAACCGCCCGGGCCAGCGTCGCTCGCCCAAGAAGCGGCGCTAGGGAGGAGGACCCGCACATGACCCAGGACAGTGCGCAGGACGAGGCACGGCTCGCGACCGTGCTGGAGGCCGTCGCGGCGGCGTTCGGCGTCGACGAGGCGCGGGTCGCGTTCGCCCGCGACGAGGAGGGTGGGCTACTCGCGTCGGTGGAGGGCGACGGCGCGGGTGCGCTGGTGGGCCGCAACGGCGAGGTCATCGACGCCATCCAGTACATCGCGTCGCAGGTCGTGGGGCGCGGCGAGGGGGGTCGTCGCCGGGTCGGCGTCGACGCCGGGGGCTATCGGGCGCGGCGCGAGGCGTTGCTGACGGACCTGGCGAACCGGGCTGCCAACGAGGCGGTGGAGTTCCAGGAGGAGATCGAGCTTGACGCGATGACGCCGCACGACCGGCGCATCGTGCACATGGCACTGAAGGAGCGCACCGATGTCGTGACGCGCAGCGAGGGCGAGGAGCCCCGCCGGCGCATCGTGGTGGAGCCCGCCGAGTAGCCATCCGCGCGTTTCACGTGAAACATCCGCCGCCGCGGCACGCCACCTGCGCCCGTTTCACGTGAAACGCCCCGCGCGGCCATGAGTGGCGGGTCCCGGGACCGGCTTTGCGCCGCGGCAGACGCGATGGGCGTGCCGCTGGCGCCGGACGACGCGAAGTGGCTGGTGGCGCTGCTGCGTGACATGGCCGCCCAGCCCCAGAACCTCACCGCGGTGTGCGACGAGCACGACGGCGTCGACCGACACCTCGCGGACGCCCTGTCGGCCCTGGTTCTGCCGCTGCCGGACGGGCCGGCGTGCGACATCGGCAGTGGCGGGGGCATCCCGGGCCTCGTCCTCGCGCGCGTGCGCCCGGGAGTCCCGCACACGCTCATCGAGGCAGAGGGACGGAAGGCCGAGTGGCTTCGCCGGGCCTCCGGGCGTATGCCGAACGTGCGGGTCCTCCACGCGCGCACCGAGGATGTCGCGACCCGTCAGCGGGAGGCGTTCGCCCTGGTCACCGCCCGGGCCGTGGCCCCGCCAATCCCCACGTTGGAGCTGGCGGCGCCCCTTGTCTCCCGGGGCGGGTCGCTCGTGGTGTGGACTGCCCGCGACAGCGCAGAGGCCTGGGACGACGCGGGCGCGGCTGCCGAGACCCTCGGGTTCGGCGTCCCCGCCGTCACGGATGTGTCGCCATTTGCGGACGCCCGCCGCCGCCTTCTGCGATTCGAGAAGCACTTACGCACCCCCGGCACGTATCCTCGGCGTCCAGGACGGGCCACCAAGCGGCCCCTCGCGACGGGAAGGCACCGCGCGGCGTGATCTACGCGATCGTGAACCAGAAGGGCGGCGTCGGCAAGACGACGACGGCGGTGAACATCGCCGCGTGCCTCGCGGAGGCCGGCCGGCGCGTGCTGCTGGTGGATGTGGACCCCCAGGCCAACGCGACGTCGGGCCTGGGTCTGTCCGTGGGCGAGGGCCTCTCGACGGCCGACGTGGTGCTCGACGGTGCGGCCCCGTCCGACGCCGTGCGGCCCACGGCGATCGGCGGCCTCGACATCCTCCCGTCTCACCCGGACCTGGCCGGCGCGACGGTCACGCTGCCGGGCGCCGCTCGGCGCGAGCACGTCCTCGCCGACGCCCTGCGGCCTCTCGCGGCGGCGTACGACTACGTGTTCCTGGACTGCCCGCCGTCCCTCGACCTGCTGACGGTCAACGCGCTGGTGGCGTCCGATCGCGTGCTCGTGCCGGTGCAGTGCGAGTACTACGCGCTGGAGGGCCTCTCGCGGCTCATGACCACCGTCGCGGGGGTGCGCGACCATCTCAACCCCGGCCTTCGCGTGGGGGGCCTGCTCATGACCATGCACGATGCCCGGACGCGGGTGAGCGGCGACGTGGTCACCGAGGTGCGCCGGCACTTCCCCGAGCTGACGTTCCATACCGTCGTGCCCCGCAACGTGCGCCTGGCCGAGGCCCCGTCGCACGGCGAGCCGGTGATCTCGTACGATCCCCACTGCGCGGGCGCCGACGCGTACTTCGAGGTGGCCAAGGAGGTGGCGTCCCGTGGCTGACGCGCCGAATCGCGCGAACCGGCGCGGCCTGGGGCGGGGCCTGTCCGCCCTTCTGGGCGAGCAGCCGGGCGGGGCACCCGACGCCGCCACGGAGGTCGACGTCATCCGGCTCGCGCTGGACGACATCGCGCCCCACCCCGACCAGCCCCGCCGTCGCATCGATCCGGCCGCCCTCGAGGCGCTGGCGACGTCGCTGCGGGAACACGGCCTGATGCAGCCGGTTGTGGTGCGCGCGGCGAACGGCGGGTACCAGCTCATCGCGGGGGAGCGCCGCTGGCGGGCCGCCCGCCAGGCGGGCCTCACGCACATCCCCGCCGTGGTTCGCGACGCCGACGACCGGGCGCGGCTCGAGTTGGCCCTGGTCGAGAACATGGTCCGCGAGGACCTGTCGCCCATCGAGGTGGCCAACGCCGTGGCGGTCCTGGTCGAGGACTTCGGCCAGAGCCATCAGGCGGTGGCCACCCACCTGGGGCGCAGCCGACCCGCCGTCTCCAACCTGCTGCGCCTCTTGGAGCTACCCGACGACGTCCAGCAGATGATCGACGCGGGCCGCCTCACCGAGGGCCACGGCCGGGCGGTCCTGATGGCGGAGGGGGCCCGGGAGCGCCGCCGCCTCGCCGGCCAGGCCGCGGACGGCGGGTGGTCGGTGCGCGAACTCGAGCGCCGGGCGCGGGCGGCCGACCCCAGGCCCCGCGGTGCCGCGAACGACCCTTCCGCCCGCGAGCCCGACACGGGCGCGGACGACGACACCGTCGACGCCTTCGCGGCCGCGTTCGACGTGCCGGTTCGCGTCCGTCGTGTGCGCGGCGGCGCCGTCACCGTTGAGCTGCGCTTTCCGGATACTTCGTCGGTGGACGCGGCCGTCGCCCGGCTACGGGGTTAGCCGGCCGGAGCCCCGGGCGCCGGAAAGCACAGCCGCACCCGCGTGCCGAGGCCGATCCCGGTCCAGAGGTCCAGGTGTCCGCCCGCCAGCGCCGCCCGCTCGTGCATCACCGCCAGGCCGATGTGTGCGTCGCGGGCCAGTGGCCGCCGGGGGTCGAACTCGAACCCGACCCCGTCGTCGCTGATCCTCACCACGATCTCGTTGGCCGTGCGCTGCCCCTCCACACTCACGGCTGAGGCGTGCGCGTGACGGACGGCGTTCGCGACGGCCTCCTGGACGATGCGGAATGCGGCCAGGCGCGTGTCGGCGGCCAGCGCGTCGACCACGTCCAGGCCGATGACCTCGACCGGCGGACCGTCGCGCCCCACCCGCTCCACAACCCCGCCGACGGCGGCGGCGAACCCGATGTTGCCGAGGCTGAGCGGGTGGAGGTCGAACACGGCGTCGCGGATACCGCCCACCGCGCGGCGCGCGGCGTCCGCGGCGTTGCCCATCGACGCGATCGCCGACGCGAGCTCGTCGTCGCTCGGAGGGCCCATCCGCCGGGCCGCCCCCTCGCGAAGGCCGTCCAGCAGCAGGGCGAGGCCCGACAGCTCCTGAATGGGCCCGTCGTGCAGGTCCTCCGCCACGCGCCGTCGCTCCGTCTCCTGGGCGTCGACGAACGCGGCCGCCTGCGCGTGGCGCCGGCGCTGCTCCCGGCGGAGCTCCCCGCGCAGGCGGTGGTTGCTGAGCGCCATGCCCGCCTGCCCCGCGATGTCGCCCAGGCGACGCAGTTCGTCATCCGAGAAGCCCCCGGAAGTCCGCACGACCACGACGGAGCCCAGCACCATGCCGCCGATCCCTGTGAGCGGTGCGGCGGCCTGGGGCCCGGGAAGCAGCTGCGGCGAGCCGGAGGCCGCGGCCGCGAACCCGGCGCTCCACGTGGGATTGGGTCCCGGGTCACCGCTGCGGGCGGCGACCCGGGGGGCCGACGCCGCGTGTGGCCCCAGTAGCACGGCGCAGGCGCGTCCTCCCACCGCCGCCAGCGTTTGGTCGGCCACGGCCTGGGTGATCTCGTCGACGTCACCGCCGCGAGCCGACGCGGCGAGGGCCCGGTGTGCCTGGATCTCCCGTCGGCCCCGAGCCACGTCGTCCGCGCGGCCACGTTCTGCGGCGCGTTGTCGCTGGACCACGAGCACCAGCGACATGACCGAGGCCACCGCGCGTGCGGCGTCACCGTCCACCCCAGCGCCGTTGACGCGCATCGTCCCCAGGACATCCCGACCGGCGGTGAGCTCCAGCGACAGGTCGGCGCGTTCGGCACCGGGGTCGTCGCGGCCCAGCGTGACGTGCACCGAATCGGCTCCCATCGCCGCCCTCGCCGCCTCGATCAGGCGCGGAAGATCGTCGTGGATCCCGCCGCTGTCCGCGGCCGCATCAAGAAACGCGTGCAGCGCCGCCTGGGGCCCCACCGGCCCGGCCCTGGGCGTGGTGGCGTCCACCCGTGGCCGCCTAGCTGATCAATGAATGACGCAAACCAATCGCAACCGCATGCGTGCGGTGCTCGGCGTCGAGCTTCGCCAGGATGTGCTTGACGTTCGTCTTGACCGTTTCCAACGACAGACCGAGCTCCTCCGAGACGTCGCGGTTGGACGCGCCGTCGGCCAGGAGCTGGAGGATCTGCCGCTCGCGGGGGCTCAGCGCCTTTGTGCGCGGCGGCTGGGCCAGCTGGCGCAGCATGTCGGGCGCGAGGCGCGGATCGACGAACGGGTCGCCGGCGACGACGCGCCGGATGGCACCGACGAGGGTGTCGCCGTCGGAGTTCTTCAGCACGAATCCGTCGGCGCCCGCGTCGAGCGCCTCCCACAGCAACTCCTGCTCGGAGTGCGCGGTGAAGACGATGACGCGGACCGGGGGGTGGCGCTGCACCAGCGCGCGCGTCGCCTGAAGCCCGCCCATGCCGGGCATACGGGCGTCCATCACCACGACGTCCGGCCGGCGACGACGGGCGAACGCCAGCACCTCCTCGCCGGAGGCCGCCTCGCCCAGCACTACCATGTCCGGGTGCAGGTCGATCACCCGCCGCAGCCCCTCGCGCACGATGTCGTGGTCGTCCGCGATCAGCAGGCCCAGACGCCCGTCATCGGTCGCGGTGGCGTCCGGTGAGGCGCTAGCGGGGGCCGATGTGCTCACGTGCCTGTCCGACGTGGTGTGCCGAGTGGGCGATCCTGGATTCGAACCAGGGACCTCATCCTTATCAGAGATGCGCTCTAACCGACTGAGCTAATCGCCCGGATTCACCGCGGACGGGCAGGTTATCAACCCGTGCGCAAAGGCGCCATCGCACCCGACACCGGCCGGGGTGGCCGAGGACGACGCCCGGGCTATCATCGGGGGGCGTCCCGCCCGGGGCGCCGGTACGGCAAAAGGCGCGGTTCATGCAGCAGATGAGCATCTACGGCATCAGCTTCGACGTCGTCGGCAAGCAGCCGGTGGTGCTGCTCAAGACGGAGGACGGCGAGCGCTACCTGCCCATCTGGATCGGTCACGCGGAGGCGGGAGCGATCCTCGCGCGGCTGCAGGACACCGACTCGCCGCGCCCCATGACCCACGACCTGCTGGCGAACCTGGTCGGAGATCTCGGGGCCCACGTCGTCCGGGTGACGGTCACGGACCTGCGCGAGGGGACGTTCTACGCGGCGATCACGCTGCGCCGCGACGGGACCGGAGAGATCGAGGTCGACAGCCGTCCCAGCGACGCGATCGCGCTCGCCGTGCGGGTGGACGCCCCCATCTTCGTGGCCGACGAGGTCATCGCGGAGAACGCCGTGCAGTTCACGGACCCGTCGGAGCGCGAGGACGAGACGGTGGAGAAGTTCAAGGAGTTCCTGGACCAGGTCTCGCCGGACGACTTCGCCGACTCCTGAGCCCGCGGGCCGTCTCAGGCGGTCTCGTCCTTCGTCAGGCGCAGGAGGTCGTCCAGCAGGCGCGTGAGGCCGTCGGGCGACAACGGGCCGCCGTTGGCGGACTGGTGGTAGCGGTGCATCCACGCCTCCCGCTCCGCGTCCACGAACGGGATGTCGTGCTCGGACTTGTAGTCGCGCAGCTTGGCGACCAGGTCGAGCCGCTTGTTGACGAGCTGCACGATCTTGATGTCGTTGTCGAGGATCGCGTCGCGCATCTGGCGCATGACGTAATCCTGGTTCGTCGGCGTGGTCATGCCGACCACGCTACCAACGTGCCCCCCGCCGGGGACGGTCCGGGCTGCCTGCGGTAGCATCGCCGGGACCGTCGTCACCCCCTCCGCGAGGCATCGTGCCGTTCGATTTCAGCGTTGGGCAGATCCTCATCGTGCTGGTGATCGCGCTCCTCGTGTTCGGTCCCCGGCGTCTGCCCGAGATCGCGCGGCAGCTGGGCAAGGGCATCGGGGAGTTCAAGCAGTCCGTCTCCGACGTCACGCACGGGCCGAGCTCCGTCGCGTCCATGTCCGCGTCCGCGCCGGCGCCGCCCGCCGCGCCGGAGCCCGCCGCGTCCGGCGGCCCCCCGCCCGCCGC
>JAGQUM010000020.1 GCA_020438485.1 Thermoleophilia bacterium
GTCCTCGCGCACGCCCCCGGGGAGGCGGCCGAGCTGACGGGAGACGCGGACGCCACGCGGTCCCGCCACGCGGCCGTCGCCGCCGAGCTTGCCGCGGCCCGCGAGCGCTACGGGACACGCAGCGGGGAGGTGGCCGAGCGGCGCGGCCGCGTCACCGGGGACGCGGCGCGCGTGGAGGCGGACGCCGCCCAGCTCGAGGCCGACCGCGCCGCACTGGGGGCGTGGTCGACGTACGCCGACCCGTCCGGCGCGCTCGCGGAGGCCCGGCGGGCCGTGGCCGACGCCGAGGCCGCCGCCCACGAGGCGCAGAACTCCCTGGTGGGGGCCTCACGCGAGGCCGATGAGGGCGCGGCGGCGGCCGAACGGATCGCCCGGGAGGACGTGCAGCGCCTGCGGCTCGCCGCGGCCCGCGCCGCCGACGTGGCGGGCCTCGACGAGCCCGCCCTGCCGGGCGAACCGCACGCGGCGGTCGCCGCGCTCGAGCCGTTCGTGCGACTGCTGGAGGCGGCCCGGGACGACGCGCGGCGGCGCGCGCAGGAGTCATCCGAGGCCGCGGACGCCGCCCTGCGCGCGTTCAACGAGTCCTCCCGGGAGGGCGGCGTGGCCGACCCGGCGACGCTTGACGCCGCCCGCGACCAGGCCGGGCGGGCGCTGGGCGACGCCCGGGCCGCGCTCGCGTCCGTGGCGTCCGCCGCGTACACCGCCGGCCAGTACGCGCGCGGCGCCCGCGCCGACGCGCGCGAGGCGGGCCTGTTCCACCAGATCGCGCAGGACCTGCGCGCCAACGGTTTTCCCCGGTACCTGCTGGGCCGTTTCCGCGAGCGGCTCGCGACGGGCGCATCGGTGCGGCTGCAGGAGCTCTCACACGGCGCGTACCGGTTCGCGGCCAGGGAGCCGGACCCCCTGGCGGTTGTCGACCTGCGCCGCGGCGAGAAACCCCGCGCGGCGTCCACGCTCTCCGGCGGCGAACGCTTCCTCGCCAGCCTTGCTCTGGCGCTGGGGCTGTCGGACATCGCGGCCGAGTCCGGGGGGCGGCTGGAGTGCCTGTTCCTGGACGAGGGCTTCTCCACGCTCGACGCCGATTCCCTCGAGCAGGCCCTCGCGGGTGTGGAGCGCCTGTCGGGCGACGGCCGCCTGATCGCCGTCATCACCCACCTGCCCGGCGTCGCCGACCGCCTGGGCGCCACGCTGCGCGTGACGAAGGACGCGGAGGGCGTGAGCCACGTGGCCGCCCCGGTCGCGGCGGGCTAACCGCCCCGCACCCGTTTGTCCAGCGTGTCGAGCAGCAGGTCGAGCCCCGGCTCGAAGTGGGCGCCGAACGCGTAGTCCGGCCGCATGGCCTGATCGGTGACGAACTCGACCAGGTGCGGGTATCGCCCGTCGGCGAGGGCCGCCACGAGCCCCTCCGCCACGTCCGCGGCGTCGCCGCCGCCCTCGAACGGCAGCGCGATCTCCTGCATCACGAAGCCGTAGACGTACGCGTCGATCATCGCGTACGCCAGACCGGTCCGGGCCGCGTCGAACCCGTCGCCGCGCAGCGTGCCGAGCATGGCGTCGTGGTGCGCCAGGGACGCCGGTCCGGGCGAGGTGCGCGTGTCCAGCAGGCCCAGAGCCCACGGGTGACGCAGCAGCACGGCCCGCGCCGACAGGCAGCGCCGCCGCACCTCCGCGCGCCAGGGACGGCCCGGCCGGGGCGCGTCCATCTCGGCGAACACCACGTCCACCAGCGCGTCCAGCACCGCCTCCTTACCCGCAAGGTGGTGGTACAGCGACATCGCCTTGACGCCGAGCTCGGCGGCGAGCGCGCGCATGGTCAGCCCGGCGGCGCCGTCGCGGTCGGCCAGGCTCACGGCCGCGGCCACCACGTCGTCGCGGGTCAGCGGGGTCGTGCGGGTGTGGGACCGGGGCTTGTCGATGCCGCGATCCTACGCTACCTTACTTAGTAAGTCGTACTAAGTAAGGGACGGTGGGGGCGATGGCGCGCACCACTCAGGGCAGGACGGCCGGTGCCGTTCCTGGGCACGTTCCCGGCCTACGGCGGCGGCCCGCCCCCCCTGGCGTCGTCGGTGCTGGAGAGCCCCGCCCCGGCGCGCAGCGTCGCCGGGCACCCCGGGGCGCGCGCGGCGGCGGTGCTCGCCACGCTCCTCGACCCGGTCGTCGTCTCCGTCATCGGCGTGCCGGGGGCGGCCGCCCTCGGCACGCGTGGCCCGCCGGCCGCGCACGCGTCGCTGGCGGCGTGGGTGTTCGGGGCCGCGCTCCTCGCGGCCGGCATTGCCGCGACGCCGACCGACGCCAACGGCTCTTTGTCGCCCTGCGCGATGCTGGGCCTGGGCGCGTCCGTGTGGTTCCGCCGTGCGCTGGGCCGGTGTCGCGCGTCGGCGTGGTGGGGCCCGGCCGGGTAGGCGTGCATGGCCGCCGGTGCCGCGCGGGCAGCGGCCGGCGGGGAACCCGGCATGCGGCCGTCGCGTCCCGGGGGCACGTTGGAGGTGGTGCCGGCCGGGGTGCCGCGACGGCACGGGTGAGACCCGGCGCCTACGCGGTGCCCCGGCGCGCGGCGGTGGCCGCGTGAACCGCCGAGACGGCCTGACGGCCGGGCTGGCCCTGCTGGTCATGGCGATCCTGGCGGGGTGGGCCAACCTCGCCGTCGTCGAGCGCTACGTGGTGCGCGGCGACGCGGACGCGACGGCCCGCGCCGTGGAGGCGCACCCCGGCGCGTTCCACCTGGCGGCCGCGGCGTTCGCCGCCGTGGTGGTGCTGGACGTCGTCGTCGCGCTGGCGCTGTGGCGATTCCTCCGCCCCGTCCACGCGCGGGCCGCGGCTCTGGCGGCGTGGGCCCGCCTGGCGTACGCCGCGGCGTTCGCCGTGGCCGTGACGCTGCTGGCCGCGGGCCGCCCGCTGGACTTCCTGCGGGTGTGGGACGCCGCGCTGGGCGTGTTCGCCGTGCACCTCGCCCTGATCGGCTGGCTGTGCTTACGCGCGCGTGCCCCACGGGTCATCGGCCCGCTGCTGTACGTGGCGGCCGCGGGCTACGTCACAGACGCGGTGGTCAGCGTGGCGGCGCCGGACTCCTCGGTGCGTGTGGCGGCCTTCACGTTCGTGGGCGAGGTGGCGCTGATGGCCTGGCTGCTGTGGCGCGCCCGGGCGGGCCGGCGGACACCGCATGCCGCGGGGTCCGCGCCGGGTTAGGCCGGGATCGCGCCGGGTACTGCCCCGGCATGACCACTCAGAAGCCCTCCCGCCGTCGCCGCGCCGCGACGGCACCCAAGTTCACCGTTCCCGGCATGACGAAGAAGGACGCCGTCGCGCTCATCGACCTGTTGCAGCAGCGCCTGGTATCGCTCACCGACCTGGCGCTGACGCTGAAGCACGTCCACTGGAACGTGATCGGCCCGAACTTCATCGCCGTCCACACGATGCTCGACCCCCAGGTCGACGCCATCCACCCGATGGTCGATGAGATCGCCGAGCGCATCGCCACGCTGGGCGGCGAGCCCAACGGCCTGGCGGGCGGCATCGTCGCGACGCGCACGTGGGACGACTACGACGTGGGCCGCGCACCCGCCCTCGAGCACCTGGGCGCCCTCGACGTGGTGTACCAGGGGGTCGTCGAGGACCACCGCAAGGCCGTGGACGAGGTGGAGTCGCTCGACCTGGTGACGCAGGACATGCTCATCGGCCACCTGGAGAAGCTGGAGCTCTTCCACTGGTTCGTGCGCGGGCACCTGGAGTCCATGGACGGCAGCCTGGTCACCGGCGGCGCCACGACGGAGCGGGGCGCGCAGCGCAAGGTACGCGCGTCACGCAAGAAGGCGTGACGCCCTAGGCTGCGTCCATGAGCGGGCCGCGCATCCTCATCGTCGGCGGCGTCGCGGCCGGCATGAGCGCGGCCCTGCGGGCCAAGCGCCACAACCCGGACGCCGACGTGGTGGTGTTCGAGCGCGGCGAGATCATCAGCTACGGCGCGTGCGGGCTGCCCTACGTGCTGGGAGGGGAGGTGCGCGCCTGGGACGACCTGCTGGCGCGAACCCCGCCGCAGGTCCGCGCGGAGGGCGTGTCGGTGCGGCTGCGTCACACGGTGACCGACGTCGATGCGGACGCCGGCCGCATCACCGTGCGCGACGCCGACGGCGGCAGCCGCACCGAGCCGTACGACAGCCTGCTGCTGGCAACCGGCGTGGCGGCCCTCCGCCCTCCGTGGATGGCGGACGGCCTGGGCGGCCTTCACGTGCTGCGCGACGTCCCCGACGGGCGGGCCATCGACGCGTCGCTCCGCGGCGCGCGGCGGGTGGCCATCGTGGGGGCCGGGTACATCGGGCTGGAACTGGCCGAGGCTTTTCGGCGCCGCGACCTGAGCGTCGTGATGGTGGAGATGGCGCCGCGCGTGGCCGGCCGGATGCTCGACGCGGCGATGTGCGGCGTGGTCCAGGCGGAGTTGGAGCGCAACGGCGTGGACGTGCGGACGGGCGTGGCCGTCGAGGGCGTCACGCAGCGCGACGGGAGCGTCACCGGGCTCCGCACCGAGGCGGGGGACGTGAGGGCCGACGCGGTGGTCGTGGCCGTCGGCGTGCGCCCCGAGACGGCGCTCGCCCGGGCCGCCGGCGCCGGCCTCGGCGACACCGGCGCCGTCGCGGTGGACGATCACCAGCGCACGTCGGCCGACGGCGTGTGGGCGGCGGGCGACAACTGCGAGGTTCGGCACCGGGTCACGGGGAGGCCCGCGCACGTGCCGCTGGGCCTCGCCGCCAACCGCATGGGCCGGGTGGCGGGCGTCTCGATGGCGGGCGGCGACGCGCGTTTTCCCGGCATCGTCGGAACGGGGATCTTCAAGACGTTCTCCCTGGGCGTGGGCCGAACCGGCCTGACGCAAACGGAGGCCGAGCAGCACGGCCTCGACGCCGTGACCGCCGACGTCACCGCGGGCGACCACGCGGGGTACTACCCGGACACGAAACCCCTGGAGATCCGCCTCACAGGCGAGCGCGGCACGCGGCGGCTGCTGGGCGCCCAGATCGCCGCCCTCAACCACGAGAGCGCCAAGCGCATCGACGTGGTCGCCGCGCTGCTGCATGCGGGCGCGACGGTCGACGACCTCGCGGACGCGGACCTGGCATACGCCCCGCCGTTCGCGGGTGTCTTCGACGCTCTGCTCGTCGCCGCCGGCCGCCTGCAGCGCGCCCTGGACTGAGGGTCACCCGCCCGGCGGCACGACCAGCGCCCCCACAACCATCGCGAGCCGCGGGACGCGCTCCATCACGACGGCCACGCCCTCCTGCAACAGCGGGCGCGGCGCGGCGTTCGGCCCGATCGCGTGGGTGGCGGAACACGTCGGCGAGCGCCGGCATCCCCCCACCGGGGGCACCGTCTCGCGCGGCTCGCGCGCATCGCCCCGTCTGGTGCGGCGGCCCCTCGCCGGCGCGAAGCCGGCCGGGAGGTGGGCAGCGAGGGAATCGGGCTCTGTGCGCACGTTACCGGCCGTCGCGCCCCATCCCGGTGTCGCGCGGTGCCGTGCCGTCGAGGCGTTCATTCGCGGCCGAGCGCACGCGGCAGGACGGCGACGGTGGCGACGGCCAGCGCGAGGATGCCCCAGAGCCCCCAGAGCGCCCACAGGCCGAACGCCGCGATGCCCACGAGGCCTCCCAGGAACTCCGCGGCGGACGTCACCGTGGCCCGGGCGGGGCCCTCGATGCGGTCCTGCAGGCGCATGTCCACGATGATGCGCACGCCGCGGAACACGCCGTAGAACGCGGCGATGGCCAGCACGCCCGCGGGGACGCGGGCCAGACCCGCGACGGCGACGAGCGCCACCGCGCCGCCGAACGCCCACGCCAGCGCGTCGCCCGATGCGTGGTGGAAGCGGCCGGCGAGGGCCGCACCCAGCGCGCCCAGCAGCGGCAGCCACACCACGGCCAGCGGCACCCAGGGTGTGGGCACCCCCCACTCGTGGGCCAGCAGCACGTCGTACTCCTCGAGCGCCTCGAGGCTCAGTAGCAGGGACGAGGCGGCCAGCGCCCCGCGCACGACGGCCGACCCGGCCGCCTCCCGCACGCCGGCGCGCAGCAGCTCGAGGTACCCGTGGTCGTGGTCCTCGCCCCCGGGGCGGGCACGACGGGGACGCAGGTCGGGCAGCGTCCACGCGGCGGCGGACGCCGCAAGCGACGCGGCCACGCTGACGGCCCCCACCAGCGGGTAGCCGCCCCACACCAGCAGCGGCCCGGCCGCCAGGCCCGCGGGCACCTGCCCGACGAGGCCCATCGCCGCCACCCGCCCGCGCACCCGCGCGTACTCGCCTGACGCCCCGGCCGCGTCGAGCCCGTCGTAGATGAGCGCCTCCAGCGTGCCGGAGATCAGCGACTCGCCGACGCCCCACAGCACGAAACCGAGGGCGAACGACCAGACCTCCGGGTGCACGACCCAGCACGCGAAGCCCGCGGCCTGGAACACGCCGGACGCGACCAGCATGGCGCGTCGCGACACCCTGTCGGCCAGCGCCCCGGTGGGGACCTCGGCCACGAGCCCCACCACGGCCCACAGGGCGAACAGCCCCGAGATCGCGGCGTCCGACATCCCATGCTCCGCGAACAGCAGGGCGTACAGGGGATACAGCGCGATCGCGTCGATGAAGAACGCCCACGCGCACGCGCGGCGCTCGATCTGGCGGACTGTGTGCGGCGACGGTCAGTTCCCGGGCATCAGGACCATGGTACGCCCGTCAGCCGGCCCGGTCGAGGCGGTCGCGCAGCTCGGCCGGCAGATCGAGAGCGGCGCCCGCGAGCGCCGACTCCATCTGACGCACGCTGCTGACCCCCGCGATGGGGCGCACGCGCCCGCCCGGGCGGGCCAGCCACGCCAGCACCACCTGTCCCGGCGTGGCGCCCAGTTCGGCCGCAACCTCCCCCAGCACCCGGAGGCGGTCGGTGGTGCCGGGGTGGCGGTACGAGTCCGGCAGCGGCCGGTCGGCCCGGTCGTACGCGCCGCGCAGCAGCGGGCTGTAGACCCAGAGGTCCACGTCGTCGTGGGCGTCCATGAAATCGCGCGTCTCCTCGGTGACCGCCCCGAAGCGGTGGTACCGGTCGGCGTCCGGCGCGTCCGGACGCCGGTGCACGTACGAGTCGGCCAGCTGAACGGCGGTGAACGGCTCCGCCCCCGCCTCCCGGGCGAGGGCCCGGGCACGCTCCAGCCGCCACGTGGCGTAGTTCGACGCGCCCAGCCGCCGCACGGCCCCCTCGGCCACCAGGCGCGCAAGCGCGACGACCGTGTCGGCCAGGGGCGTGTCACGGTCGTCGGCGTGGGCCCAGTACACGTCGATGACGTCCGTGCCCAGGCGGGCTCGGCTGCGCTCGACCTCGCGGCGGATCACGGAGGGCCCGAGCCCCTGGACGCCGCCGCCCCCGGCGGGCTCGACACCCACCTTCGTGGCGATCTCCACGCGATCGCGCATGCCGGGACGGTCGGCCAGCCAACGGCCGATGACCGCTTCGCTCTGGCCCCCGTGCCCGGTGGGGTTCGCCCAGAACGCGTAGCAGTTCGCGGTGTCCAGCACCCGCCCGCCCGCGTCGGCGTAGGCGTCGAGGATGTCTCGCGCCGTGGCTTCCGGCACGGTCGTGCCGAAGTACATGGTGCCGAGGATGAGGGGCGGGGCGGACATCGGGCTCCGGAGTTTCGGTGGCGCGGCGCTCAAGCGCGCGCGCCGGGGGGCCGAGGAGGTTGTAGGCCGACCCCCGATTCCGGTACCCTTCCCGGGCTCACGCGCGGGGGGATGCCCGAGTGGTCAAAGGGAGCGGTCTGTAAAATCGCCGGCTCAGCCTACGGAGGTTCGAACCCTCCTCCCCCCACTGGTGTGAGCCGGATTTCAGTGCCCAGTTAGCTCAGTTGGTAGAGCACCTCCATGGTAAGGAGGGGGTCAGCGGTTCGAGTCCGCTACTGGGCTTGGCAGTACGCAGGGCGGAGTAGCTCAGCCGGTTAGAGCAGCGGAATCATAATCCGCGTGTCGGGGGTTCGAGTCCCTCCTCCGCTACTTGAGAAGGCCCGCCTGTGCGGGCCTTTCGTCGTTTGGCCCGGCCCGCGCGGCGCCCGGGACGAATGGCGCGCCGCAGGACCCGGCGGCCACGGGTCCGCTACTCGCGCGCCAGCGCCGCCGCCAGTTCCCGCGCCGCGCCGGTCGCGTCGGCGGTCGCCTTCGCCCGGACCCCGCGCACTGTTGGCGCGCCGATGGCGTTGCCGTTGACGAGGAACGCGGCGTTGCCGCGCGCGCCGCCCAGGATGCGCGTGGTGACGTGGTACGCGCCCAGGTCGCTCCGGCGGGTGACGTACGCGATGGCCGAGTACATGGGCCTGGCGCCCCCCACGCCGCGCACCCTTCCGCACGAGACGAGCCCACTGGGCAGCGCGCGGTTCTTTGTGCGGTACACGCGGCGCAGAGACCGGCAGAACCCCGTGGTGCTGCGGCGCGCCTTCGCGGGGGTGGAGTAGATCATCAGCGTGATGACCGGCGACGGCAGGCCCGGACCCTGCGCCAGCGTCGCCTGGGCCCGCAGACCCCGGCGGCGCGCCGCGAGCGACACGGAGACGTCGTTGATGTCCTTGCCGAGGTACTTCTCCAGCACGAGGGACTCGAGGACGCGTGAGGGGTTCACCCGGGCCGCCGCGACGCGCATGACGTGATACGTCCGGGTCGTGGCCGCGGTGTTCACCCCGTTCGCCGCCGTGACGGTGCACACCACGTCGCCGCCCGTGTCCGCCCCGGAGAGCTCGTACGAGAACGTCCTGTCCAGCGGGCTCGGACCGAATTGGCCCGGGATGGGGTTGCCGACCTCGCGCTCCTTGACCAACGTGGCCCCGCTGGTGAGCCGTGCCGTGTACGTCGTGGATGCGTCGGTGTTGCCCCACGCCGCACCGACGCCGCACGTCACGGTGCGACGGTTCACCAGGGACGCCTCCGTGGACGGTGGGGCGGCGGGCGCGAACGTGAACGCCGACGCGGGCGCCTGGGCCGAGGCCTTGTCGAGGCCCGACGACACCTGCACGTACACGACGCCCGTGAACGCCGTCTTCAGGCACGACACCAGCGCCGAGTTGCCGGACGCGACCAGCTGGATGCAGGACGCACCGGCCGGGAAGTCGGGCGCGGACGAGACCTGCACGGACGCGTAGGACGCGGGGCCGTCCCACGCAACCCGGAAGCCGAGCCCCTCCTGCGCCACGCGCACGTTGGAGATGGCGGCGGTCGCCGCCGCCGGCACGACGGCCGCCGCGGCCGCCCCCGCGAGCGCGGCGCGCCGGAACCCCGCGTGCCCCATGGTGAACCTCATTCGTCCGGTTGCGACGCAACCCTATTCGCACCCGGCGCCGGCGGGCAACCGGCCGTCGGGTCCGGTGGCGCGCGAATCGCCCGGCGGCGCCTGCCTCGTCGCCGGGACGACCCGGACGCCGGCTTCGGCGGGCCGCGGCAGCCGAGAGGGGGCACGCCCCACTAGGCTTGGAGCGATGGCCGCTCGCCCGTCCCCCGCCCGCTTCGTCTCGACCCGCGCACCCGCCGGCGCGCCGGGCCTGCCGTTCAGCGACATCCTGCTGGCGGGCCTGGCCCCCGACGGGGGCCTGTACGTGCCCGCGGCGTACCCCGCGGTGGATGCCGTCACCCGGGGAGCGTGGCGCCGCCTGCTGGCCGACGAGGGATACGCGGCGCTGGCCCACGCCGTGCTGAGGCTGTTCATCGACGACATCCCCGGCGCCGACCTGCGCGTCCTGTGCGAGCGGGCGTACACGGTGGACGCGTTCGGCGACCCGGACATCGTGCCCGTCACCGACCTCGGCGACGGGCTGCGCCTGGCGCACCTGTCCAACGGTCCCACCGCCGCTTTCAAGGACATGGCGATGCAGCTGCTGGGGCAGTTGTTCGAGTACGAGCTGGAGCGCCGCGACGCCACGCTCACCGTGCTCGGCGCCACCTCGGGCGACACGGGCTCGGCGGCCGAGCACGCCATGCTCGGCAAGCCCCGCGTGCGCGTGTTCATGCTGAGCCCGCGGGGGCGCATGTCGCCGTTCCAGCAGGCGCAGATGTTCAGCGTGGACGACCCACGCATCGTCAACGTGACCGTCGCGGGCGTGTTCGACGACTGCCAGGACCTGGTGAAGGAGGTCAACGCCGACGCCGCGTTCAAGGCCCGCCACGCCGTCGGCGCCGTCAACTCCATCAACTTCGCCCGGCTGCTGGCGCAGGTCGTCTACTACGTCGCGGCATGGATCCGCGCCACCGGCGGCGACGACGACCCCGTGTCGTTCGCGGTCCCGTCGGGCAACTTCGGCAACATCTGCGCGGGCCACGTGGCGCGCCAGATAGGCATCCCCATCCGGCGCCTGGTGCTGGCCACCAACGAGAACACCGTGCTGCACGAGTTCTTCTCGACCGGCGTGTACCGGGTGCGGGCCGCGGCGGAAACGCACGAGACCTCCAGCCCGTCCATGGACATCTCGAAGGCCTCCAACTTCGAGAGGTTCGTGTACGACCTGCTGGGCCGCGACGGCGACCGGGTACGGGCGTTGTTCGCCGACGAGCTGCCGCGCACGGGCCGGATCGACCTCTCGGACACCCCCGAGTTCGCGTCCCTGCGCGAGCGCTACGGGTTCGTGTCGGGCACCAGCACTCACGCCGACCGGGTGGCCACCATCCGCGACCTGGAGGGCCGCACGGGGGTGGTGATCGACCCGCACACCGCCGACGGCGTGAAGGTGGCGCGCGAGTTCCCCGGAGACGAGCCGATGGTCGTGCTGGAGACCGCGCTGCCCGTGAAGTTCTCGTCCACCATCCGCGAGGCCCTAGGCCGCGAGCCCGAGCGGCCGGAGCGGTTCGCGGGCCTGGAGGACCTGCCGCAGCGTGTCGTTGCCCTCGACGGCGGGGCCGGCGCCCTGAAGGCGCTGATCGCGGCCACCGACGACGGGGCGTAGACCCGCCCCCCGCGCGGGTACCGGAAAGCCATGGCGCGGCTGCGGCGGGTGTCACCGAGGACCACGGGCTGGACCCGGCGGCGTTCCGGCAGGGGGTTCCGCTACGTCGACGCCGACGGCGCTCCCGTCCCCGGCGAGCACGTGGAGCGCATCCGGTCGCTGGCCATCCCGCCCGCATGGAAGGACGTGTGGATCTGCCCGCACCCGCGCGGCCACATCCAGGCCGTCGGCACCGACGCGGCGGGCCGGCGGCAGTACCTGTACCACCCCGACTGGCGGGCCGGGCGCGACCAGCTGAAGTTCGCCCGCGTGCAGCTGGCCGGCGCACGCCTGGCCAACGCCCGCCGGCGCCTGATCGAGGACCTGCGCGCCGACGGCATGCCGCTCACCCGGGCGGCCGCCACGGCCGCCCGCCTGCTGGACCTGGGTTACTTCCGCATCGGCAGCGACGCGTACGCCGACGCCAACGGCTCGTTCGGCCTCACCACGCTGGAGCGCCGGCACGTGCGGCGCCGGGGCGACGACCTCGTGTTCAGCTTCGTCGGCAAGTCGGGCATCGAGCACTCCATCACCATCAGCGACCCGCTGGTGATCGAGTCGCTCAACCGCATGCGCGCCCGCCGTGGGGGCAGCACGCGGCTGCTGGCCTACCGCGGCCCCGCGGCGTGGGCCGACCTGGGCGCGGCGGCCGTCAACGAGTACCTCAGCGCGCTGATCTCCGAGGACCTCACGGCCAAGGACTTCCGCACGTGGCACGCCACGGTGCTGGCCGCCGTGTCGCTGGCCGAGAGCCCCGAGGACGGCGCCACGAAGGCGTCCCGGGCCCGCGCGGTGCGGGCCGCGGTGGAAGACGTGGCGGCATACCTGGGCAACACGCCCGCGATCGCGAAGAAGTCGTACATCGACCCGCGCGTGCTGGACCAGTACGAGAACGGCGTGACCATCGCCCGTGCCCTGGCGCGCGACCACGACGACGACGATGCCCGCCAGGCGGGTATCGAGCGGGCCGTGGTGCGGCTGCTGGAGAACGCGGACGACGACGACTGACGAGCGGGGCGCGTTACCCTAGCCGGACCGCCCGCTACCGAGGTACCCGCATGCCGCCGCTTCGCTCACGCACCACCACCCACGGTCGCAACATGGCCGGCGCCCGCGCCCTGTGGCGCGCGACGGGCATGACCGAGAACGACTTCGGCAAGCCCATCGTGGCCATCGCGAACTCGTTCACGCAGTTCGTGCCCGGACACGTGCACCTGAAGGACATGGGCGGGCTGGTGGCCGAGGCCATCGCCGAGGCGGGCGGCGTGGGCCGCGAGTTCAACACCATCGCAGTGGACGACGGCATCGCGATGGGCCACAACGGGATGCTCTACAGCCTGCCGAGCCGCGAGATCATCGCCGACTCGGTGGAGTACATGTGCAACGCCCACCAGGCCGACGCGCTGGTGTGCATCTCGAACTGCGACAAGATCACGCCGGGCATGCTGCTGGCCGCGCTGCGCCTGAACATCCCCGCCGTCTTCGTGTCGGGCGGCCCCATGGAGGCCGGCACCGCCGTCATCGGCGACGACGGCGTGGCATCCAAGCCCCGCCGCCTCGACCTGATCGACGCGATGATCAAGGCCGTCGACGACAGCGTGGCCGACGCCGAGATCGCCACCATCGAGCGGTCGGCGTGCCCCACGTGCGGGTCGTGCTCGGGCATGTTCACGGCCAACTCCATGAACTGCCTCACCGAGGTGCTGGGGCTGTCGCTGCCCGGCAACGGCTCCACGCTGGCCACCGCCGCCGCGCGCAAGGGCCTGTTCCAGGAGGCCGGGCGTCTGTCGGTGGCGCTGTGCAGGCGCTGGTACGGCGACGACGACGCGTCGGTGCTGCCGCGCAACATCGCCACCAAGGCGGCGTTCGAGAACGCCATGCGCGTGGACATCGCCATGGGGGGCTCCACCAACACGGTGCTGCACCTGCTGGCCGCCGCGCAGGAGGCCGGGGTGGCGTTCGACCAGGGTGACATCGACCGGCTCTCGCGCGTCACGCCGTGCATCTGCAAGGTGGCGCCCAACACGACCGACTACTACATGGAGGACGTTCACCGGGCGGGCGGCATCCCCGCCATCATGGGCGAGCTCCACCGCGGCGGCCTGCTGGACGGCGCCGTGCACGCCGTGCACTCGGCCAGCCTGGCGGACTGGATGCGCGACTGGGACATCCGCGGCGGCGCGGCGACCGACGTCGCCACCGAGCTCTTCCACGCCGCCCCGGGCGGCGTGCGCACCACCGAGGCGTTCTCCACCACCAACCGCTGGGACGAGCTGGACACCGACGGGGAGGACGGCTGCATTCGCGCCGTGGAACACGCGTACACGACCGACGGGGGCCTCGCCGTCCTGACCGGCAACCTCGCGCCCGACGGCTGCATCGTGAAGACCGCCGGCGTCCCCGAACACCAATGGGAGTTCGCCGGTCCCGCAAAGGTGGCCGACTCCCAGGAGCAGGCCGTCGCGATGATCCTCAACGGCCAGATCAGCGAGGGCGACGTGGTGGTCGTTCGGTTCGAGGGCCCCAGGGGCGGCCCCGGCATGCAGGAGATGCTCTACCCCACCAGCTACCTGAAGGGCGTCGGCCTGGGACCCAAGTGCGCGCTCATCACGGACGGCCGGTTCTCGGGCGGATCGTCGGGCCTGTCGGTGGGGCACGTCTCGCCCGAGGCCGCATCGGGCGGCGCCATCGGCCTGGTGGAGGACGGCGACATCATCCGCTTCTCCATCCCCGACCGGTCCGTGACGCTGGACGTGGACGATGCCGAGCTGGCCCGTCGCCGCGGCGTCCGCGACCGCGAGGGCTGGGTGCCCGCGCAACGCACCCGCGAGGTGTCGGCGGCCCTGAAGATCTTCGCCCGGTTCGCCCAGTCGGCCGACAAGGGCGCCGCCCGCAAGGTCGATTAGCCCCCGCCGCCCGGTTCGTCGTCGGCCGGCTCGCGCACCGGCCGCTCGGCGCCGGTGCGCAGGGCCTCCTCCACGGCTTCGCCGGCCGGGTCGTCTCCCGGCTGGGCGGGGGCCCCGCGCACGGCGTCCATGCCAGCGGTCCACCCCGCGTGTGATCTCGCCCTCGGTCATCACGGAGAACGGCACCGGCCTGCGCGCGGGCATCCCCCGCGGGCATCGCCCCTGGTTCAGCCCGTCGCCCGGGCGGCGTTGGCGCGCATGGCGGCGGTGACGTACGCGGACAGCCCGGGGTGGGTGCCGTCGTAGGCCACCGCGTACCGCGGGTCGCTGTCGTAGAGGTCGGCCAGGTTGCGCTGGAGGGCGTGGTCACAGGCGAAGAAGCGGCGGTCGACGTGCGCGCGGTGGTCCTCCGCGGCGCGCATCGCCGCGGGCCCCTCCGGTGGAGTTCCGGCCGTCATGGCATCGAGGAACGCCGCCACGTTGGCGTCGGCCTCGGCCTTGATCGCCTCCCAGTCGGCGCGGGTGTACGCGGCCGTCCGCCGCTGCGACTCCTGCCAGGCACGCGTTCGGCCCCAGCGGGCCGCCGCCTCGGCCTGGGCGTCGTCGAAGCCGTCGCCGAAGATCTCGGCGAGGTCCTCACGGGTGGCGGGTGTGGTCATGTCGTCCTCCTCCAGTGCGCGGGTGATCAGGCGCACCGTCGCCTCCATGCCCCGTGCCTCGGCGCGCAGCTCGTCGCGGCGCCGGAGCAGCGCGGCGCGCAGGGTTGCCGGGTCGGCGTCGAGCAGGCCGGGGATGTCGCGGAGGGCGATGCGCATGCGCCGCAGCGCCACGACCCGGCCCAGCCGCGCGACGTCGGCCGACGAGTACAGGCGGTACCCGGCGTCGCTGCGGCCCGACAGGCGCAGCAGGCCCAGCGCGTCGTAGTGATGGAGGGTGCGGACGGTGACGCCGGTCAGCCGGGCCACCTCTCCCACGGCCATCGGTGCGGTCGGTGCGTTCATGTCGCCCATGGTGCGGCCTCCCGTCGCGTGAGGGTCAAGTGCCACTCTCGCGCGCCCGGGCGACGGGTGTCGTCGCCGCGGGTGCGGCGCGTCCATAGAGTGGCCTCGACGCCTCCACAACCGCCCGAGGGACACGTTGACCACCTCCGCCGCGCCCCCGCCCGCGCACATCGGCACCGCCCGCGAGCACACGTCTACCGCCAGCCGCATCGTCACGCTGATCGCGGTGGTCGGCCCGTTCCTGGGGGTGCTGTCCGCCGCCGGGCTGCTGTGGGGCGTCGCCCTGCACCCCCTGGACCTGGTGCTGTTCGCCGTCATGTACGTGTTCTGCGGGCTGGGCATCACGGCGGGCTTCCACCGCCTCTTCTCGCACCGCGGCTTCCAGAGCGGCAAGGTCGTGCGGGCCACGTTCGCCATCGCCGGCTGCATGGCCATGCAGGGCCCGCTGACCCAATGGGTCACCGACCACCGCCGCCACCACGCCGCGTCCGACAAGCCCGACGACCCGCACTCGCCCCATCACCACGGGGGAGGCGTGTGGGGCACCATCAAGGGGCTTTTCCACGCCCACGTCGGCTGGCTGTTCGTCACGAAGGGCATGGAGCGCGGGCGTGTGTATGGCAAGGACCTCTACGAAGACCCCCTGATCCGCCGCATCGACCGTCTCTACATGCTGTGGGTCGTGCTGACGTTCGGCATCCCGTTCGCGGTGGCCTGGGCGATCACCGGCGACCTGGGCCGAGGCGTCGAGGCGTTCGTGTGGGCGGGCCTCGTGCGCGTGTTCGTGTTCGACCACATGACGTGGAGCGTCAACAGCATCTGCCACGTGTTCGGCCGCCGCGCATACGCCACGTCGGACGAGAGCCGCAACGTCTGGTACCTGGCGCCGTTCACGTTCGGCGAGGCGTGGCACAACAACCACCACGCGTTCCCCGGCTCGGCCCGCCATGGCCTTCACCGCTGGCAGGTGGACCCCTCGTGGTGGACCATCCGTGCCCTGGAGAAAGCGGGCCTGGTGTGGCGCGTCAAGCTGCCGACGCCCGAGCGGCTGGAGCGTCGCGACCTGTCCGCCTCCGCCGGAGACGCCGGCGACGCGTGACGAATCGGCCCGCGGCGGGGTACCAGGGGTATGCGACGACTCCTCGTTTCCCTCACGCTCGCCGGCCTCACCCTGGGGCTCGGCGGCTGCACGTTCCCCTGGGGCGTCGGCCCCCCTCCCTCCGTGCCACCGTGCGGCGACGCCGCCGCGCCGCGGTGCGTGCCCCCGGCGCCCGCGCCGGCCGTGACCGACCCCGCGAGGACGTGCGGCGACTGCTCGCCCCAGCCACCTCCCACCACGTCGCGGCCCCAGGACACCCCGCCCGGGGAATGAGTCACCCCGCGGGCCTCGACGACGCCGGCACGTCCGCCGGGGGACCGTCACCACGGCGCCGAGCGCGACGGTGCGTGCCCCGAGTCCGAGGGCCCGCGCGCCCGTAGGCTCCCCGCATGGCGGCCGACCTCCCGCGCGTGATGTTCGACGACGCCGACGCGTTCGCCCGGTGGATCGTCACCGAGGGACCCGCGGCGGGCGGCGTGTGGCTGGTGTACGCGAAGAAGAACGCCGGGGTGCGCACCATCACGCACCGCGAGGCCGTCGACGTGGCCCTGTGCCACGGCTGGATCGACGGGCCGGCCCGGGGAGTCGACGACCGATTCACGTCGCTGCGATTCACGCCGCGGCGCACCAGGAGCGTGTGGTCGGCGATCAACGCCGAACGCGTCGGCGAGCTCATCGCCGAGGGGCGGATGACGCCGGCGGGCATGGCCGAGGTGGAACGCGCCCGGGCCGACGGCCGGTGGGACGCCGCCTACGCCCCGCCCAGCCGGATGCAGCCGACCGCCAGTCTACGCGCAGCGCTGGACGCGAACCCCGACGCGGCCGCCACGTTCGCCGGCCTCAGCGCGGCCGAGCGCTACTCCATCAACCACCGCCTGCACGTGCTGAGAACCGACGCGGCCAAGGCGAAGCGGATCGCGGCGTACATCGCCGCGCTGAAACGCGGCGAGTCGCCCCACCCGCCGCGGGGACGCTGAGGTCAGACCGCCGCGCCCCTCACGTACTCCTCCGCCGCCCGCATGTACGCGTCCCATTCGCCGGCGTGCGCCAACGGGATGAGCACCCACTCCCTCATGGGCCGCCCGCCCATCGGGTCGAACGGCCCGGCGCCCTCCAGGCCAAGCGCCCGCTCGCGCGCGCCCCGGCCGAGCTTGGCGGTGAGGCCGTCCCCGAACAGGCCGGCGAACGCCCTGCCGCCCGCGACCTTCACCGCGGGCATACCGAACATGGGCGCACGCGCCACGTCGCGCTCCGCCGCGAGCCGGTCGACCGCCTCGTCGAACCGCGCGCGGGCCTCGTCGCTGGGTTTCGGCATCGCCGACGGCATGGCCGCGATCCTAACGCCCCACTAGGCTCCGGGGCATGACCCTCACGCTGTTTCACAACCCCCACTGCTCCACGTCGGTGCACGCGTACGACGCGCTGGTGGACGCCGGACACGACGTCGCCGTGCGCAAGTACCTGCTGGTGGCCGAGCGCCTGGACGAGGACGAGCTGCGCGACCTGGCCGCGCGCCTCGTGGGTGACCCGGTCGACGCGCTCATCCGGCGCGACAAGAAGTACAGGGACCTGGGGCTCGACATGGACGGGGCCGACGCCGACACCGTGGTGCTCACGCTGCTGGTGCACCCGTCGCTGCTGCAGCGCCCCATCCTGGACGACGGCGAGAAGGTGATGGTCGGCCGCCCACGCGCGCGGGCCGCCGCGTGGGCGAAGGCCGGCCGGGTGGTCGACGCCTGACGCTCGCGCCGCATCAGCCCGCGGCCGGTCCGCCGCCCGGCGAGCCCCGGCCCCCGCGGGCGACGCGACGCACCAGCCACACCAGCCACGCCGCCAGGCCCACGCCGAGGATCAGCAGCGCGCCGGCCGCCGACGCCGCCGCGACGGGGTGGTGGAACGAGAACGCCACCACGCCGGCCAGTGCCGCGTCCTCGGTGCTCGACGCGACCACGTTGGTCACCGGTTCCGGCGACGCGTTGATCGCGGCCCGCAGGCCCATCTTCGTGCCGTGGCTCAGGACGGCCACGCCGCCCGCCAGCGCCGCCCCCGCCCACGGGTTGAGGTGCGGCCCCGCCTGCGCCCACTCCGCCCCCACGCCCGCGGCCACCAGGGGCCGCACCAGGGTCTGGGCGGTGTCGCTGACCGAGTCGACGTACGAGACCTTGTCGGCGAAGAACTCCACGACCAGCAGGACGGAGGCGCCCGCCAGCACCCACGGCGAGCCCAGCAGGCCGGGAGCGTCGATGTAGCCCACGCGGTCCGCCACGCCCGTGATGACCAGCACGGCCCACGCGCTGAGCCCCGACGCCCAGCCCTGCGCCACGAGGAACGCGACGGCCCCCTCCATGCGCGCGATTGTGTCACGGGCCGCCGCGGCGCGGGACGCCGGGATACGCGTCGTGGTTCGCGCGCGCGGATGAGCCCGCCGCCCCGTGTCACATCCCGGGGCCCGCTACCGTCCTCCGTCGACGGCTCAACCCACGCGCGGAGGACGAGATGGCCGGCGAGTCCCCGAGGCTCCTGTCGGGCGGGAACCCCCAGATCCCGAAGGGCGACGGCGACGCACCCGTGCGGGAGTACATCGCCGGGATGCCCGGCTGGAAGGCCGACGTCGGCCGGGAGCTCGACGCGATCATCGAGCGCGCCGTCCCCGGCGCGACGAGGGCCGTGCGGTGGAACGCGCCCTTTTACGGCGTTCCGGGAGGCGGGTGGTTCGCCACCTTCCGCTGCTTCACCCGGTACGTGAAGGTCACGTTTTTCGACGGGGTCGACCTGGACCCCGTGCCGCCGGAGGCCGGGAAGGACGACCGCGCCCGCCACCTGCACGTCCACGAGGGCGAGGACCTCGATGCGGCGCTGCTGACGCGCTGGATGCAGCAGGCGTCCCGGCTGCCGGGGTACGGCTCCGCGTCGCCCGGGCCGCGGCCCTAGCGGGACACGCGGATCCCGGCGGCCTCCCGGTCGAAGGTATCGGGCGTGACGCCCTCGTCGCGCAGCACGTTCTTGCGCACCCGCTCCGTCGGGGTGACCGGCAGCGCGTCGACGAAGCGGATGTAGCGCGGCACCATGAAGTACGGCATCCGCTCGGCCATCCAGTGGGTGAACTCCGCCGGGTCGGGCGCGCCACCCTCGGCGGGCTGGCACACGATGAGGATCTCGTCCTCCGACGAGGCGCCCTCGCTGGCCTTCACGCCGATGGCCGCCGCCCGCGCGACGGCGGGGTGGTCCTCCACCTGGCGCTCCACCTCCATGGATGAGACGTTCTCGCCGCGGCGGCGGATGTAGTCCTTCACCCGGTCCATGAAGTAGACGTAGCCGTCCTCGTCCATGCGCCCCAGGTCGCCGGTGTGCAGCTTGAGGTTGCGGAAGTCCTCGGCCGTCTTCTCGGGCATGCCGTAGTACGCCCGCATGATGATGTTCGGAATCCGCTGGTCCACAACGATCTCGCCCGGCGTGCCCGGCGGTAGCGGCAGGTCGGTGCCCGGCTCGACGATGCTCACGTCGTAGCCCGGGTTCGCGCGCCCGCACGACCCCTTTCGCACCGGCTGCGTGGGGTCCATGGTGGTGCACACGCCGGTCTCGGTGAGGCCGTACCCCTCGGTCAGCGTGACGCCGAAGCGCTCCTCGAACGCGTCGTAGATGTCGGCGGGGGCCGGGGCCGCCGCGATCGTGTGCACGCGGTGGGCACGGTCCTTCTCGGACGGCGGCTGGTTCCACAGGAAGTAGAGCATCGCGCCGATGCCGTTGAAGGTGGTGGCGCCCGCGTCGATGACCTGGTCCCAGAAGCGCGAGCCCGAGAACCTCTCGGTGACCGCCACACGGCCGCCGGCGATCAGGGCCGGGTACGCGCACAGCACCTGGGCGTTCGAGTGAAACAGGGGCAGGCAGGTGAAATAGACCTCGTCGGCCAGACCCGCGAGGTCGGTGCCCTGGCGCACGATGGCCGACTCGAGCGCGCTGCGGGCCGAGAAGTAGTCCGCGGCGTTCTGCTTGATCACGCCCTTCGACCGGCCGGTGGTGCCCGACGTGAACATGATGCGCGCGTCGTCGGTCCACGCGTACGCCACGGCCTCGGCATCGGTGTCGGGCGCGTCGCACAGCTCGGCGAACGACTCCCACGCCACGCGCGGGTCGGGGCCCGTGGCCTGGCCGCCCGACGGCACCACGATCACGCGCTCCAGCAGCGGCAGGTCGCCGGCCACCAGTTCCAGGCGATCGAGGTACAGGTCGCTGATGATCAGCGCGCGGGCCTCGACCAGCTGGATCGTCCAGCTGAGGAAGTCGCCCTTGTACGCCGTGTTGATCGGGCTCATGACGGCGCCCGCGGTGAGGATGCCGTACCACACGGGGATGTACTCGGCGCAGTTGGGCAGCATCACGCTGACCGACGCGCCGTGCTCCACGCCGCGGGCGCGCAGGCCGTTGGCCACCCGGTTGGCCAGCGCGTGCGTGGCGCCGTAGCTCACCCACTCGCCGTCGCCGAACCGGCTGTACGGGCGGTCCGGGTGCTCCGCGGCCCTCCGGCGCAGGATGTCGGGCAGCACCCACGTTGTGGGGTCCTCGCGGGCGTACCAGTCCGTCCACTCGCTACTCACCGGCGCCGGCCCCCTCGGGCCGCGGGGCCGCGCCGTCGCGGAACCGGCTCCAGTCGGGCTGGCGCTTTTCCTGGAAGGCGGCGATCCCCTCCCTCGGTTCGGGCCCGTGCACATGGTTCAGCGCCATCAGCTCGTACCCGTGCTGCATCGACGAGTACAGGAAGTCGGACCTGGCGTTGAGGCCCAGCTTCGCGAGGCGAAGCCCCTGCGGCGACTTGGCCAGGATCTCGTCGCACCAGCGGTCGACCTCGGAGTCCAGCTCGTCGTCGGGCACTGCCACGTTCGCCAGGCCCATCCGCACGGCCTCCTCGGCGGTGTAGTGGCGCACCAGGAACAGGATCTCCCGGGCCTTCTTCTCGCCCACCACCATGGGCATGTACTGGCACCCCCACCACAGGGGCGCCGTGCCGATCTTCGGGCCCGCCTGGCCGAACTTCGCCGACGCGCCCGCAATGGTGAGGTCGCACACCATGTTGAGCTCGTTGCCGCCCCCGATGCAGTACCCCCGCACCCGGGCGATGATCGGCTTTCCGTTGTTGCGCATGGCCGAGCCCAGGCGCTCGGCCATGTGGTGGCCACGGCGCTTCTCCTTCATGCCCGACGACGGGTCCTGCACGTCGCCTCCCACGCAGAACGCCCGGTCTCCCGCACCCGTCAGCACGATGACGCCCACCGACTCGTCGTCGGCGGCCTCCTCGAATGCCTCGGTCAGCTCCAGGATGGTCTGGCCCCGGAACGCGTTGAGGCGTTGCGGGCGGTTCATGGTGATCGTCATCCGCGCGCCCTCGCGCGTGACGATGATGTCCTCGTACGCCATTCCTATTGCTCCGCGGGAAGGAACTTCGCGGTGTCGATACCGTGCTCGGACAGGAGCTTGGCGAACATCTGCCGCATCTCCTCCGGATACTCGGGCAGGTCCTCGTTGTCGATCAGCCACCGCGCCCGCTCGCGCATGCGGGGGCCGAAGTCCCAGTCGGGGTCGGCCATCAGACGCTGGATCTCGCGCACAGGGAAGCTGATGACGCCCTTGTCGCGGCCGAACCTGTCGGCGATCCGGTCCATCTGCTCGAACCGGCCCGGCAACGGGGCCTGCTCCTGAATCAGCCCCTTCTCCTTCAGCATCTCCACCGTGGCCGGGTCGCTCTTCCACGGTGTGCCGAACGCGTTCTCCGAGAACAGCGCCTCCATCTTCAGGCGAGGCCGCTGGCCGCCGGCGTTCGCGTCCTCCAGCGGGTAGCCCACCGCGTGGCCCCACGTGAAGCGGTAATGGTCGGGCAGGCCGAGGGCCTTCTCGACGCCGCCCGGCTTGCGACCGAACGCGATGAGGATGTTGCCCAGGCCCAGGCCCACGCCCGCGGTGATGGCGTTCGCGGCCGCCTGCCCGGTCTCGAACCGCAGCAGCATCTCGGTGCGCTCCTTGGGGAAGCTCATGAGACGCGGCAGCGTCTGGGTCATGGAGAACTCGTAGTTCCAGCCGTGGTACTTCGACGCCGCGCCCGCCAGCGACACGGTGCTGATGCCGTCGATGGCCCGGCCGTACCACGCGTTCAGGTTCGTGAGCCAGAGGATGAGGTGCGACGCCTGGTTGATGACCGTGACGTTGAAGCCCGAGACGCAGTCCTCGATGTCGTCCCAGATGTCGCAGTAGTCCTTTTGCAGGACCACCGCCTCGGTGGCGTTGATGTTGCCCTGGCACGAACTGAACCGGGCGGCCTGCAGCATCGTCTCGATCTTCCACCGCTCGACCTCGCGATCCGGGTCGAAGTACCGGATGCTGCGCCGGTTGCCCAGCGCCCGCAGCACGGGAACGTCGGGAATCTGGCCGGCGGACGGGACCTGGGTCGACAAGGGGACGCCTTTCCGGGCGGGTTTACGGTGTAAACAGCGGTGTTTACGTAGTAAACTCCGGGGCGTGGCGTCCGTCAACCCCTCCCCGGCACGCGAACCGCTGACCCGTAGGCGCGTGCTGTCGGCCGCGCTGGACGTGATCGACCGCGACGGCCTCGACGGGTTCACGATGCGGCGGCTCGGCGCCGCGCTGGGCGTGGAGGCGATGGCCGTCTACCGGCACGTGCCCAGCAAGGCGGCGCTGCTCGACGGCGTGATCGAGGCGATGCTGGCCGAGCTCAACGTCGGCGATCCCATGCCCGCCGACTGGCGGGGCGCGCTGTCGACGCTGGCCCGCCGCCACCGTGCGCTGGAGCGCCGGCACCCCGGCGCGTACGCGCTGCTGGCCGGGATGCCGGCGGCGGCGTACGCGGCCGCGCGGCCGGTGGTGGCCGACATCCTCTCCAGCCTCGCCGAGGGCGGCTTCGCCGGGCGCGACGCCGCCCGCGCGCTGCGCCTGGTGGTGCGGTTCACCATCGGATTCGCGCTGACGCGGCCGTCAGGAGATGTGCCGCCGCCCCACTCCGATCCGCTGGGACCCGTCCTGGCCGGCCTGGCCGACCCCGCGGAGGAGGACCGGCTGTTCGAGGTGGGCCTCGCGGCCCTGCTGGACGGGCTGGCCCCGGCCGAGGTGCCGTGACCCCGCGCATGGTCGACGGTGGTCCGGCGTGGAGCGGGTGTGTGGCGGCGGTTGGCGCCTCCCGACCGCCATCACCCCGGCGGCCGCCCCGCACCGGCCGGTCCCGCCTCCCCACCCCTCGCTCGACGGCGACGTCCCGTGGGGTACACCGGCATGTTCCCTTGCCGAGCGGGCGCGCACCCGGCCTCGGCCGGACGCCCCCCACCGCCGCACCGGGCGACCGGACCCATCCCGCACGACCACCAGCGCCACCGCACCGCCGTCGGCCCCCACCGGCGCCCCACCGGCGCCCCACCGGGTCACCACACGTAGGGCAACGCCGCCGGGTGCGGCGTGAAGCCGGGCACGCCGGGGTGGACCGCGTCGGCCAGCGACGGCGGGAGGTATTCGCGCACGAACCGCTCCGGGTCGCCGACGGCCCGCATCAGCCCGTCGTCCAGGCCCACGCCCGGCCCGAAACGCCTGCGGACCCACTCCGTCCCCAGCTCGGCCTGCGTCATGGCGGTCAGGCGACGGCCCTCCGCGGGGATCGCCGCGAGGGCCACGGGGTGCCCGTCGACCGCGAACAGGCCGGGGCGTTGCAGGAACACGAACGCCCTGCCGAGCGTCGGGCCGGCGGCCCGCTCGACCGACGCCGCCAGGGCGCCAAGGTGGTAGCCGAACTCCGTGACGGCGAGCCACTCCAGCTGGGCCTCCGTGACCTCCAGCACCACGACGTCCACGCGGGTGCCGGGACGGTGGACGAGGCCCGCGGGGAACGCCCCGTACGTCACGGGGTAGGGCAGCGCGCACACGTCGTGGTCGTGCAGCACGGCCGGGGTCATGCGCACGGGGTCCCCGAGGACCCCCCTGAACTTGCCCGCGAGACGCCACGGCGACCCGTTCGACCCGATGGCCAGCAGGGGAAACCGGGCGGTGGCGTCGTCGAGCGCCGCGCCGGGGACGACGTCGGCGCCGCGCACCACCACGGGCCCGTCTGCGCGGGCGAACGGGTAGTCGCGTCCCCACGCCAGGCGCCGGCGCACGTCGGGGTCGACCACCGTCGCGGGCATCCGCTCGAGGTACGCGGGCAGGTGGTCGTAGAGTTCCGCGTCGGGCACGCGCAGACGGGCGATGAGGTCCGCATCGCGCAGGGTGGGCCATTCCGGCGGGATCATGGTGCCGATTCTGGACCACGCGGGGCGGGTTCGCGTTCCCCATCGGCGACGGGCCCCAGGCCCCGAGACCAGTGCGCGACGGTGGCCCCCGGGACACCGCGAGCCGGACCCCCGCCGCGCCGCCGTGGTGCGGATGGGCGTCGCGCACGAGTCGATGGGCCCTGGACGCCGTATCCCTCCTCGCGTGGGCGGCGGCGTTCGCGGTCCGGGCCGCCACCGGCACCGCTCGCCCGTCGTGTGCCCCGCGGACGCTCGTGACGGCCCGCATGCCGTGGCCACGGTGGTGGGCGCGGCGCCGGTGCGCCGGCGCCCGTCCCTGCCCGGCCGGGGAAACGGCGCGCCCCCTCGGCGGCGGGCGCGTTCGGCCGGGCCGCGCGGGGCGCGCCCGCTGGTGCGCCTGGTGGCGCTTCCCGTGTCAGGCGGGGACGTACACGCAGCTGGGGTCCTCGGCGAGATGGTCGCCGGTGACGCCGTAGGCCCGGGCGCGGCTGCCACCACAGACCTCTTTGAACCCGCACCGGCCGCACTTGCCCTTCAGCAGCGCCGGGTCGCGCAGCTCGCGGAACAGCGGCGCGTCGCGGTAGATGTCGACGGCGCCGGCCTCGCGGACGTTGCCGGCCACGATGGGCAGGAACCCCGACGGCGTCACGTCCCCCGTGTGCGAGATGAACATGAACCCGCGGCCGTCGTTGACGCCCTTCATGGGCCGGTCCAGGCCGTCGGCGTACCGGAAGCCCGCGCCGGCGACCCCCTCCAGCCGGTCGCCCAGCGACGCCCGCGCGGCGCGCTGCAGCGCGATGCGGCGGTAGTGGGGGGCCGCCGTGGCCTTGATGTCGAAGCCCACGGTGCCGGTGAGGTCATGCAGCCAGCCGAGCACCCGCTCGTGCCCGTCCGCGTCCAGCATGGCCAGGCGGGCGCCGCGGCCCGTGGGCACCAGGAAGAACACCGACCACTGCACCACGCCCCACTCCTGCAGTAGCGGCACCATGTCGGCCAGGGAGTCCGCGTTATCGGCGTACACCGTCGTGTTGACCTGCAGCGCCAGGCCCGCGTCGCCCGCCGCGCGCATCCCGCGCACGGTGCGCTCGAACGACCCGGCGAACCCGCGGAAGCGGTCGTGGACCTCGGCCGTCGGCGCGTCGAGGCTGAAGGCCACCCGGCGGATGCCCGCGTCACGCGCACGGGCCATGCGGTCGGCCGTCACGAGGGCCGTGGCCGTGGGGGTGAGCGATACGCGCAGCCCCGCCGCGTCGGCGTGCGCGGCCAGGTCGAACAGGTCAGGCCGCATCAGGGGGTCGCCGCCGGTCAACACCAGGATGGGGCGGCCGAAGCGCGCGAGGTCGTCGATGAGCGCCATGCCCTCGGCGGTCGTCAGCTCGCGCGGGTCGCGCCGGTGCTGCGCGTCCGCGCGGCAGTGGTCGCACGCGTACGCGCAGGCCCGGGTGACCTCCCACGCGATGGTGAAGGGGGCCATGTCGAAGTCGATCCGCGCCAGCCAGCCGTCGCGTTCGCCCCGCATCGCGCGCGCGCCGGGGGTGAGGGTGCGCTCGTCCATGGGGCGGTGTCTACCACGCGACACGTCCCTGATCGCCCGCCGGGGGGGACCGTAGAAACCCCGGACATGTGGCAGGCTGGGCGCATGCACACCGACACACCCGCGTTCTCGTGGCGCGTCAACGCCGACGCCGCACTTCCCGACGTGGCACCGCCCGGCCTGGCCGACGAGGTGGCGCGTGCGTTCCGTGCCGACGGCGGCCTGCCCGACGTCACCATCGTGGGCGGCGCCCTTCACCTGCAGGTGCATGCGCGCGGCCGCACCAAGGACGATGCCGAGCACGCCGTGGCCCAGGGGCTTGCCGCGGTGCTGCGCGACCTCGGGCAAGGCGAGGTCCACGTCCGCGCGTCGGTGGCGCTGTGACCCCGGCGGGTGCCGCATGAGCGGCGGCCACGGTGCCCCCGGCCGCATCGCCGGCGTCGACCTCACCGCCCCCGACGCCAGGGCCGCGCGCGTCGACCTCGACCCGCGGGGTTGCGGACTGGACCCCGCAGCCGCTCGACATGGGCGCAGACGACGGGTGCGCGCCTGACGGAACGCCGGCGGCGGCGTGTGCCACGACACCGGGCGATCCAACGCCGGCCTGCCGCCTGGTGGATGCCGTGCATGGCCGAGGTGGATCCGGGCACCGGGCTCCGCTGCGCGGTGGTGTGCGGCCCCGCCGGGGCGGATCGCCCTGCAAGGGGGACGGCACGGGGCGGCGGCGGAAGGCCTGCCGCGCCGGCAACGACTAGGATCGCGCGCCCATGAGCGTCACCCCCGCAGAGATCCGCGCCGAGGCGTCCCGGCGGCGCACGTTCGCCATCATCAGCCACCCGGACGCCGGTAAGACGACGCTTACCGAGAAGCTGCTGCTGTACGGCGGCGCCATCGATCTGGCCGGCGCCGTGAAGGCCCGCAAGGGGCACCGCGGCACGGCGTCCGACTGGATGGGCATCGAGCAGGAGCGCGGCATCTCCGTCAGCTCGACCGTGCTGCGGTTCGAGTACCGCGACGCCGTGGTGAACCTGCTGGACACGCCCGGTCACAGGGACTTCTCGGAGGACACGTACCGCGTGCTGACCGCGTGCGACGCGGCGCTCATGGTGCTGGACGCCGCGAAGGGCGTGGAGGACCAGACCCGCAAGCTGCTGGCGGTCTGCCGCCGGCGGGGCCTGCCCGTCATCAGCTTCGCGAACAAGGTCGACCGGCCGGGCATCGAGCCGCTCGAGCTGCTGGACCAGATCGAGGACGAGCTGGGCATGACGCCCGTGCCCATCACGTGGCCCGTGGGGTCCACCGGCACGTTCGCGGGCCTGATCGAGCGCTCCAGCGGCGACTTCATCCGCTTCACGCGCTCGGCGCGCGGCGCCACCGAGGCCGAGGAGGAGCGCCTGGACCTGGCCGACGCCGACGTGGAGGACGCAGACCGGCGCGCGGCGCGGGACGAGGTCGAGCTGCTCGACGCGGTCGGCGCCACCATCGACCGCGACGAGTTCCTGGCCGCCCGCATGACGCCGGTCTTCTTCGGCTCGGCCCTGGCGAACTTCGGCGTCCGCCACATCCTCGACGCGCTCGTCGACCTCGCGCCGGCGCCCCGGGCGTGGCCCACTGCCGACGACGACGAGCGCGCCGTGGACGCCCCGTTCAGCGGCTTCGTGTTCAAGATCCAAGCCAACGCCGACAGGGCCCACCGCGACCGCATCGCGTACCTGCGGGTGTGCACTGGCCGGTTCGAGCGGGGCATGCCGCTGACCATCGCCCGCACCCGCAAACAGCTCACCACCCGCTACGCGCACCTGCCGTTCGGCCGCGAGCGCCTGGAGCTGGAGGACGCGTTCCCCGGCGACGTCGTGGGCCTGGTGAACGCCACCGAGGTGCGCGTGGGCGACACGCTGCACGACGGGCCCGCCGTCGCGTTCCCGCCCGTGCCGATGTTCGCCCCCGAGCACTTCACTGTGGCCCGCAACATGGACTCCAGCCGCTACAAGCAGTTCACGAAGGGCCTGCAGCAGCTCGAAGAGGAGGGCGTCGTGCAGATCCTGCGGCGCCAGGGGCGGGCCGACCCGCACCCCGTGCTGGCCGCCGTGGGGCCGCTGCAGTTCGAGGTGGCCGTCCACCGGCTGCGCGAGGAGTTCCGCGCCTCCGTCGAGCTGGACCCTCCGCGCGGGGGCGTCGCACGCCGCATCAACCCCGCTCAGGCCGACGTGTTCACCCGCAGCGGCGTGGCCCTGTACGAACGCGCCGACGACGCCGTGATGGCCGTGTTCGAGAACGACCAGCAGTTCGGCTTCTTCGCCCGGCGCAACCCGGACATCACGCTGGAGCCGTTGACCGGGGGTTAGGCGGCACTGGCCACCGCCACGCCGGCGGGACCGGCGCGGTACACCCGGCCCTTGCGGTTGGCCTTGCCCGCGATGAGCGCCGCGTCGGCGCGCGCGATCAGCTCGTCGAGGTCGCCGTCACCCGCCGTGTCGTCGGCGTACCCCACCGTGCAAAGAACGACGTGGCCGCCGGATGATGTCGATACGGGGCGGGCCTGGCAGTCGTCCAGCAGCCGGTCGAACACCTCGCCGGTCACGCGCCCCGCGCGACCGGCGAGGACGACGACGAACTCATCGCCGCCGAGACGCGCGACCACGTCGCCCGATCGTACCGCCGCGCGCAGGCGGCCGGCGAACGCCCGCAGCACCTCATCGCCGGTCTGGTGACCGTGCCTGTCGTTGATCTCCTTGAAGCCGTCGAGGTCCAGCACGGCCACCGCCGCCAGCCCCCCGCCGCCGCGGGCGCGGCGCAGCACCCGCGCCCCGCGCCGGGCCAGCTCGGCCCTGTTCACCAGACCCGTGAGCGGGTCAATGGTGGCCTTTCGGTGCATGGCGGCGACCGGTCGCGTCGCCCTGAACACGAGCGGCAGCACCAGCAGCCCCGCGAGCAGGCCCGCCAGCACCGCCAGGCGCGTGCTCGTGACGACCGAACCGGATCCCTGGGTGAGTTCGTCCACCGGGGCGAGCGCGACGACGTCGCCGGTGAGCTGGCCCGCGACGAACGGAGTGACGCGCGCCAGCATCGTCCGCCCGTCGAACGAGACGCGGCGGAAACCGGGTTCTCCGTCGACGCGCGAGGCGTAACGCAGCGCCTGCCGAAGTTCACCGCTTCGCCCCCGGCCCGAGACCCCCGTCGATCCGCCGGCGACCACGCCGTCCAGGCTGCGCGTGCGCGGCAGGATGGCAACGAAACCCCCGGCGCTGGGCGCCTCGGCCGTGAGGGCGTCGGCGAGCAGGCCCGGGCGCGAACGGACGGCGACGACCACCGGCGCCGAGCCGTAGCGCGTGAGCTTCGCGGCGACCAGCGAACCCGAGGCCTCGTCGACGCCCAGGACCACGCCGGGCGAGCGGCGCGTCGCGGCGAACCACCGCGTGCCCGTCGCGCGGTGCATGCGCGTCGTGCCCTGCAGATGGAACTGGACGCGACCCTGGTCGCCGGTGGTCACCGACATCACATCGCCACGGGTGCCGGCCCCCTGCACCAGGACGAAACCCGCGATGCCGTCGCGACGCATCTCCACCGTGACGCCCGTGTGGAAGACGACCGACGCGGTCTCCACGTCGGGGCTGCGCGCAAGAGCGGCCAGGAGCCGAACGGCCATGGCCGCCGCACCGTCCCACCCGGCCCGGGGATCCAGCGCCCGGACCGCGAGGTCACGCGCCAGGATCTCGGCGGCCGCGCGAAACGGCGCGGCGTCGCGCACCAGCGATCCGCGCACCCGCGCCGTGGTGCCGTCGAGCCGCTCGTGGCCTCGCGCCAGCATCGCGTCCTCGGCGACCCGGTTCTGCAGGATGAGGGCGCCCGCCACCGTGGCCACCTGGATCACGGCGACCAGCGACACAAGCAGGATGCGAAAGCGCAGCGGGGCCGACACGGCTTACGGCCTTGAACGATCGGGGGCGGACAACATCACATCGGTGCCCGCCGCCCACGCCTTGAGACGACGGGCCGAAGCGGGGCGCCGCACGGCGGCGGGGCGGCCCGGGGTGAGGGACCCATGTCGCACGCGCGACCGTGAGGGGCGGCCGCCCGCCGAGGCCGTGGGTGAGGTCACCCAGGCCGTCACCGGAAGCTGATCGGGGGACGGGCGCCGTCGAACGGCGTGGCCGCCACCACGGCCGAGGGCGCGAGGGGCCCGTAGATGTGGGGGTAGGTGTCGTCCCCCACCGGGTCCTCACGCCACGGGACGCCCAGCAGGTCGGTGTCGATCTCCAGCAGTACCAGGGGCTCCGTGGCGTCGGCGTAGTACCGCGCGTACACCCCTGCCACCTGGTCGGCGCGGGACGCGTGGATGAATCCCTCCCGGGCCAGCGTCACGCCGCGGCTGGAGGTGGTGTACGCTCCGGCGCGGCGCGCCGCGTCCCAGTCGGCGGCGGCGGCGATGTGGAAGACGCGCACGCCTCAGGCGCCGACGATACGCGCCAGCTCGGCCACCTGCACCCTCAGCCCGTCGCACACGGTGGAGCACAGGGCGAGCACGCTGGGGTCGGCGACCGAGTAGACCACCCGGTTGCCTTCCTTGCGCCGGGTCAGCACCCCGGCCTTGTGGAGCGTCGCCAGGTGCTTCGAGACGTTCTGCTGCGTCGCGCCCAGATCCGCCGCCAGCTCGCCGACGCTGCGTTCGCCCGCCGACAGCCGGTCGAGCAGCCGGATGCGGATCGGCTCGCCGATCAGGCGGAAGCGCTCCGCAATGAGCTCAACGAGCTCGTCCGGGAGTGGTTGTCGGCTCATCCGCACCCCGTTCGGGTGGATTGGGGCCACGCACTCTAGCGGCGCGCGGCCCTTCCCCCGGGGCCGGCTACTCGTGCCCATGGCCGAACGACACGGACGGCAGCATCCGCCGCAGGGGTGCCGGCGTCCACCACGCGGCCGGCCCCAGCAGGCGCAGCGCCACCGGCACCAGCAGCAGGCGCACGAGGAACGCGTCGAGCGCGACGGCGACGCCCAGGATGATTCCCATCTCCTTCGGGGGCAGCGGACCTGACAGGGCGAACGTGAAGAACACGGCAACCATGACGGCCGCGGCCGCAAGGATCACCCGCCCGGAGTGCGCCAGCCCACCGACCATGGCGTCCTTGACGTCGCCGCCCGAGTGCTCGAGGTGCTCCTTCGCGGAGGCCAGCAGGAATACGGTGTAGTCCATCGCGATCGCGAAGATCATCGCGAAGAAGAACACCGGACCCCACGCGTCGAGGAAGCCCTGCGACTCGAAGCCCAGCAGGGAGGCCAGGTGGCCCTCCTGGAACACCAGGCGGGCCACGCCGAACGCGGCCGCCGTGGCCAGCAGGTTCGTGACCACGCCCACCAGCGCCACCACCGGCGCCTGCAGCGCCACGAGCAGCAGGAGGAAGCCCAACGCGAGGACGACGCCGATCACGATCGGCGTGGCGTCGGCCAGGGCGACCTCCAGGTCGTGGTTCTCGGCCGGTGCCCCGCCCACCAGGCTCCCCGCGGGCAGCGTGCCCCGCAGCCGGTCGATGGTGCGCCCCACCCCGGTGTCCGAGGGGTCCGTCGCGGGGACGGCCTGGATCATCGTCCACGTGCCGTCCGCGGACGGCACGCCGGGCATGGCCGCCGCGATCCCCCGATCGGCGGTCAGCACCGTGGCCGCCGCGGCCGCGTCGCCGGTCGGGGCCACGACCTGCAGCGTCCCCGGCGCACCCGGGCCGAACGCCTCCTGCACCTGTGCGTACCCCTCGCGCGACGAGTCGCCGTGGGGGACCACCGCGATGGAGGGCATGCCGGTGCGCAGGCCCAGCACTGGGGCCGCCAGCGCCAGCAGCACCAGCAGCGCGGGAAGGCCGTACAAGAGCGGCTTGCTCCAGATGCGCTCGGCCCAGCGGGCGAACGCCGGGGAGCGGTGCTCGCCCTGGTGCACCCACCTCAGGGACAGCCGGTCGACCCTGGAGCCCAGCGCCCCGAGCACGGCCGGCAGCAGCGTCATGGTCGCCGCGAGGATGAACACGACCGCCACCATGATGCCGAGCGCCATGGAGCGGAACGCGGGGCTGGGCACCAGCAGCACGGCCGATAGGGAGATCAGCACGGTGACGCCCGAGAACAGGACGGCCTTGCCGGCCGTGTCCATGGCCACGCCGGCCGCGTCGTCGGCGGCCATACCGCCGCCGAAGTGGGCGGCGCGGTAGCGCACCACGATGAACAGCGCGTAGTCGATGCCCAGCGCAAGGGCGAACATCAGGGCGAAGTTCATGGCCCAGATGGAGATGTCGGCGGCGAGCGTGCCCAGGTACAGGACGCCGGCGGACGCGACCAGACCGACGATGGTGAGCAGCAGCGGGAGGCTGGCGGCGACCAGCGACCCGAACGCGACGACCAGGATCGCGAGCGTCACGGGCCACGAGAACAGCTCCGACTTCATCATGGCCGAGCGGTTGGCCTCGTTGAAATCGGACCACATCCCGCTGGCACCGGTGAGGTTGACGCTCACCTCCGCGCTGCCGAGGTCGCGGAGCGGACCCTTGAGGCGGTCCGCGGCGCGGACCATCTCCTTGGGGTTGCGGGCCGACGTCCCCGTCAGGATCGCCGTGTGCCCGTCGCGGCTGATCGTCATGCCGGGGCGGGGCTGCATCACGCCGGACACGGCCGGATCGGCGCGGAGGACGTCCGTCGCGCGGCGCAGCGTGTCGCGGAACGCCGGCGCATCGGTGGCGAGACCGGTCGAGTGCACCACCACCATCAGGGAGGTGGAGTCCGCCCCGTTGAACGCCCGGGAGACGAGATCACGCGCCTCCACGGATTCGGATCCCGTGGCCTCCCAGCCCGCCCCCGACAGGGAGTGCTCCACGCGCGGCGCCAGGAAGCCGAGCCCGACCGCGATCACCACCCACGCGACGAACACGATTCGCGCGTGGTGCGCGGACCAGCGCCCGAGCCGGCCGAGGGGCCCGAGCGAGAGGGCATGAGCGCTCACGCGGTCACCCCCGCCCGCCGGTCGTGGCCCGCGGGCCGTATCGCGATCACCGGAAACGCTCGTTCCACCGCCGCCACCTCCATTGGACAACTACACAACTGTATGCTTGTATAGCACACATCGGCTGGACGTCGACCGACTGGAGCACCCCGCCGTGGAGAACACCCCGTACGCCCTTCGCCGCACCTCCGATCTGGGACTCGACGAGGCGGTGGGCGCCGTCATCCGCGCCCTGGCCGGCAACGGGTTCGGCGTCCTCACCACCATCGATGTGGCCGCCACCCTGCGGGCAAGGCTGGGCGTGGACGTCCCCGGCTACGTGATCCTGGGGGCGTGCAATCCCACGCTGGCGCATCGGGGCCTTGACGCCGAGCCGGACCTCGGCGTGCTGCTGCCGTGCAACGTGGTCGTCCGCGAGGAGGCGGGAGGGACCGTGATCTCCGCCATGGATCCGGTGGCGGCTCTGAGCCTGGCGGGCAACCCGGCGCTCGAGCCGCTGGCGGCCGAGGCCCGTGTGCTCATCGAGCGCTCTCTGGCGTCGCTGGACGACGCGCCCGCCTGAGCGGGCGCGGACGGCTGCCTAGGGGGACCCCAGCGGGTCGCCCACGTGCGGGCCGGGGGCCTCGTTGACGGTTCCCTTGCCGGATGCTTTCGCCGCGATCAGGGCCGCGTCCGCGCGCGCGATGAGGTCCTCCACCGAGCCCGCGCCGTCGTCGTGGGCGTAGCCGACGGTGCAGTCGACGCGGTGGGCGGCGCCGCCCACCGCGAACGGCTCGCCCGCGCAGGCCTCGCGCAGCCGCTCGAACACCGCCCGCGGGTCGCCGTCGTGACGGGGACCGAGAACGACGACGAACTCGTCGCCGCCCAGCCGTCCCACCATGTCGCCCGTGCGGACGGCGGCCCGGAGGCGTTCGGCCAGCGCGCGCAGCACGTCGTCGCCGGCGGCGTGGCCGAGCGCGTCGTTGACCTGCTTGAACCCGTCGAGGTCGAGGACCCCCGCCGACAGCCGCGTCCCGGCGCCCCGCGCGCGCCGGAGGGCCCTCTCGCCGCGCATCAGGATCTCGTCGCGGCTCGCCACACCGGTGAGCGCGTCCACCGTCGCCCGGCGGTGCATCGTGTCCACCGACCGCGTGGCGCGGCCGATCAGCGGGAGCGTGAGTAGCCCCGCCAGCAGGCCCACGCCGAGCGCCAGCCACGGGCTGCGGACGATCGCTCCCACGCCGTCGGTGAGGTCCGCGCGCGGAGCGACGGCCACCACGACGCCGCGCAGGTCGCCGAATCGGAACGGCTCGACCGCGGCAACCGCGTCGCGGCCCGACACGCGGGCGGGGGCGATGCGCGCGCCCCCGGCGTCCAGCGGCCCGAGCGCGGCGCGCAGGTCGGCCACGGCCGCGGCGGGCGGCGGGTCCGCCGCCACGCCCCCGGCGATCCACCCGGAGCCGTCGGGCCCGACGGGCAGCACCGCCACGAGCCCCCCGCGGGTTGGGGCCTGCTTGCGAACCACGTCGTCCATCACGGACGGGCGCGACTGGAGCCAGACGACGGCGGGGAAGCCCCGCACCACGATGCGGTGCGCCGCGATCAGCCGGCCGTCGGCCTCGGTGCTCAGGACGACGTCCCCGCGCGCCACCGCGCCCAGGTACCAGGGGCGGGTGCGCACGTCCGGCAGGTCCACGGGCGCCTGCCGCACGAGCCGGATCGCCCCGCCCCGCCGCCCGCGCATGCTGAATGCCGCGACGGCGCCGCGACTGCGCACCACCATCAGGAAACCGTTCGGCCCCCCGCGGCGAAGCTGGAACACCGACCCGTCCGGGCCGGCGATCGAGGCGGTCGCGACGTCGGGGCTCTTCGTGAGCGCACCCAGCAGCAGCAGGGTCAACTCCGTCTGACTGCCGCGCTCGTCCAGAGCGGCGCCGAACGCGCGCCGGTCGATGCGCTCGGCGAGGCCGGCCGCCTCCTGACGGAACGGCGCGACGCGGCGGACGAGCTCGAGGTTCACGCGCTGCCCCGCCGCGACAAGGTGTTCCGTGCTCTGGCGGGTCATCGCCCGCTCGGCGACGCGGCTCTGCACCACCAGCACGCCCGCCACCACCAGCGCCTGGATGGCGGCGACGACCAGGATCAGCATGAGGCGGAAGCGCGGGAACGTCACGTGTCGCTCGGGTCGGGGCGGGGCGCGTCGTCCCGTATCGGCACCTCGCGCCGAAACTTGAGCGTTCTGGTCACGCGCGCACCGGATCACCGCCCGGCGTGCCGTCCTCGCCCGCGGGAGCGAGGACCCACGCGGCCTGGTCGCCGTCGCCGGAGGCGTTGAGGCGCCGCGTGGCCCGCCACCATCCCAGCAGCCGCGCCCAGTCGCGCGAGGGCCGCCACGGAGCCCTCATGCGCGAGCGCGGGTCCATCAGGGCCATGTCGCGACGGTACTGCTCGCTGGCCCAGAACTGCATGGCCGTGGCGTCGTCACGGACCGATTCGACCCGCAGCCCGGCCCGCCGCGCCAGGTGCACCATGCCGGCGCGCGACGGGATCACGAGGTGACGGGGGGCGTCGAGGGCCACCCACCGGTCTCCGTAGCGCCGGAACGCGGCGCCGGAGGTGGTGGGGCATCGCACCACGATCCTCCCCCCCGGCGCCAGCAGCGCCCGCGCGCGGACGAGTTGCGCGCGGGGGTCCGCGACGTGCTCCAGGCTGTGGTGGAACGTCACCAGGTCGAACGGTCCCGCCGCGTGCTCGATGCCGGCCGCCTCGATCCCGCCGCCGCCCGGGAACCCCCGCGTGGTGGCCTGCGGATCGACGCCCCGGGGCGCGGGCAGCCCTGCCCGCGCGAGGGCCAGCACCAGCACGCCGGCCCCGCAGCCCACGTCCAGCACCCG
>JAGQUM010000069.1 GCA_020438485.1 Thermoleophilia bacterium
AAGGGGTCCCCGCGGGGACCCCTTCGCAACGCCATCGGTGACGCCGGCCGCTACAGCAGCTCGGACACCGTCTCGCGCTCCTCGACCAGCTCCTTGTTGGAGGCGTCGATCTTGCCCTGCGCGAACTCGTTGTGCACGAAATCCTTCTGCACCTCGAACTCGCCGGGCGCCGTCGTCTTGACGGGCACCGACGCCCAGACGCCGTCGGCGAAGCCGTACGTGCCGTCGCTGGGCACGCAGATCGAGTGCACGTCGTCGCTGGGGGTGTACAGCGACTTGACGTGGTCGATCAGCGCGTTCGCGGCCGACATGGCGCTGGACAGACCGCGGGCCTCGATGATGGCCGCGCCGCGCTTGCCCACGGTCGGCAGGAAGTCGTTCTCGAGCCACGCGGTGTCGGTGATGACGTCGGTCGCCGGCTTGCCGCCGATCGTGGCGTGGAAGTAGTCGGCGAACATCGTCGGCGAGTGGTTGCCGAAGATCACGATGTCGTCCACCTCGGTCACCGGCACGCCCGCCTTCTGGGCCAGCTGGCTGGCGGCGCGGTTCTGGTCGAGGCGCGTCATCGCCGTGATGGCCTCGCGCGGCAGGCGCGTGAACTGGTTGGCGGCGATCATCGCGTTGGTGTTGCACGGGTTGCCGACCACGACGGCCTTCGCGCCGTCGGCGGCCGACTCGTCCAGCGCCTTGCCCTGCTGGATGAAGATCTTGCCGTTGTCCTTGAGCAGGTCGGCGCGCTCCATGCCCGGGCCACGCGGCTTGGAGCCCACCAGCAGCGCCCAGTCGACATCGCCGAATGCCTCGGCGGGGTCGTCGGTGCACACGACCTTCGTGAGCAGCGGGAACGCGCAGTCGTCCAGCTCCATGGCGACGCCCTTGAGCGCCTTCTGGACCTGCTCGACCGGGATCTCCAGCAGCCGCAGCTCGACGGGCTGGTCCTTGCCGAACATCTCGCCGGCCGCGATGCGCGGCAGCAGGGCGTAGCCGATCTGGCCGGCGGCGCCCGTCACGGCGACTCGAAGCGGTGTAGCCATCAGGAAGCCTCTTCCATCTTCGCGATGATCCCGTCGGCGACCTCGCTGGTGCCGACGGCGGTGGGGTCGTCGCGGTCAGCCTTCATGTCGTAGGTGACCGTCTTGCCTTCCTTGATGACCGCGGCGATGGCGTTCTCCATCTTGTCCGCGGCCTCGTTCTCCTTGAGGTGGCGCAGCATCATCACGCCCGACAGCATCATGGCCATCGGGTTGACCTTGTTCTGGCCGGCGTACTTGGGGGCCGACCCGTGCGTGGGCTCGAACAGCGCCGCGTTCGTGCCGATGTTCGCGCCGGGGGCCACGCCGAGGCCGCCCACCAGGCCGGCGCCGAGGTCGCTGAGGACGTCGCCGTACAGGTTGGGGAGCACCAGCACGTCGTACAGCTCGGGCTTCTGCACGAGCTGCATGCACATGTTGTCGACGATGCGCTCCTCGAACTCGATGTCCGTGTTCTCGGCGGCCACCTGCGACGCGACGTCCAGATACAGGCCGTCGGTGAACTTCATGATGTTGGCCTTGTGGACCGCCGTGACCTTCTTGCGGCCGTTCTCGCGGGCGTAGTCGAACGCGTACTGGACGATGCGGCGCGTGCCCTCAACCGAGATGGGCTTGATCGAGATGCCCGTGTGCTCGCCGAACTTCGCGTCCGGCTGGCTCTCGTGGATGAAGTCGATCAGCTTCTGCGCCTCGGGCGTGTCCTTCTCGAACTCGATGCCCGCGTACAGGTCCTCGGTGTTCTCGCGGACGAGCACCAGGTCGATGTCCTCGTAGCGGCTACGTACGCCCTCGTACGACTTGCACGGGCGGACGCATGCATAGAGGTTGCAGATCTTGCGCAGCGCCACGTTGACGCTGCGGAACCCGGTGCCGACGGGCGTGGTGATCGGCCCCTTGATGCCGATCTTGTTCTCGAGGATCGAGTCGATCGTGGCCTGCGGAAGGGGCGTGCCCTCCTTGGCCATGATGTCGACGCCTGCCTCCTGAACGTCCCAATCAAAGTCAACGCCCGTCGCGTCGAGGACCCGCTTGGTCGCCTCGGCGATCTCGGGACCCGTCCCGTCGCCGGGGATGAACGTGACGCGATAAGCCACTGTCCGGCTCCTTCGTGTGGCGATTCGTGGAAAGAATGCGCGACCACGGCGCGGCATGCGCACGCAGCCCGGCGGGTCGCTGAGCGTGGGCGAGTATAGCCGGGTCCGCCCCCTCGACCGCCCGGACACCGCCCCGCGGCGACGCGCCCGGGCAGGCGCCACGCGGGAAAGGGGCAGTTGTCATGACCGGCCGCCCCGGCGCTCCGGTAGATTCCGTGGTCGGTATCAGCCTGTTTATGCACCTGCGAGGGGGGCGGAAGTTTGCACACCCATGACGTCGTCGTCGTCGGCGCGGGCCTGGCGGGAATGCGTGCGGCGATCGCGGCCCACGAGGCCGGCGTGGACGTCGCCCTGGTCACGAAGATCCACCCGGTCCGCAGCCACTCCGGCGCGGCCCAGGGAGGCATCAACGCCGCGCTCGGCAACGAGACCGAGGACTCCACCGACAACCACACGTTCGACACGGTGAAGGGCTCGGACTACCTCGGCGACCAGGACGCCATCGAGATCCTGTGCGGCGACGCCCCCGGCGAGATCATCCAGCTCGAGCACTGGGGCGCCGTGTTCAGCCGGCACGAGACTACGGGCAAGATCGCCCAGCGGCCGTTCGGCGGTGCCGGCTTCCCCCGCACGTGCTACGCGGCCGACCTGACCGGCCTGGTGATCCTGCACACGCTGTACACCGTCTGCGTGAAGTACGAGATCCCGTGTTACGAGGAGTACTTCGTCACGGAACTGATCACCGACGACGACGGCGCGTGCTGCGGCGTCGTGGCATACGACATGGTGCACGGCACCATCGAGACCATCGGCGCGAAGGCCGTGGTGCTGGCCACCGGCGGCGCCGGTCGCGTGTACGCCCCGTCGACCAACGCCCACGCGTCCACGGGCGACGGCATGAGCTTGGCGCTGCGCGCCGGGGTGCCGCTCAAGGACATGGAGTTCATGCAGTTCCACCCCACCACGCTCAGCCCTAGCGGCGTGCTGGTGACCGAGGGCGCCCGCGGTGAGGGCGGCATCCTCCTGAACAACCAGGGCGAGCGCTTCATGAGCAAGTACGCGCCCAACAAGCTGGAGCTCGCCTCCCGCGACGTGGTGTCGCGGTCCGAGGCCACCGAGATCCTCGAGGGCCGCGGCGTCAACGGCTGCGTGATGCTCGACCTTCGCCACCTCGGCAAGGAGAAGATCATGGAGCGCCTCCCGCAGATCCGGGAGCTCGCCATGGCCTTCGCCGGCGTGGACCCCATCGAGGCCCCCATCCCGATCCGCCCCGGCGCCCACTACCACATGGGTGGCGTGCACGTCGACTCGTGGGGCGCCGCCCCGCACATGTCCGGCCTGTTCGCCGCCGGCGAGTGCGCCTGCGTCTCGGTGCACGGCGCCAACCGCCTCGGCGGCAACTCGCTGCTCGAGGCCGTCGTGTTCGGAGCCCGCACGGGCGACGCCGCGGCCCGCTTCGTACACGACGGCAACGGCAACGCCGGCGCCGCGAAGCCCGAGCACGCGCTGGAGTACGAGAAGAAGCTCCGGGGCCTGCTGGAGCGCACGCAGGGCACTCCGCAGCACGAGATCCGCGACCCGCTGGCCGACATGATGCAGGAGAAGGTCGGCGTGTTCCGCAACGGCGACGACCTCAACGCCGCACGGAAGGTGGTGGACGACCTGAAGGAGAAGGTCCCCACCATGGTCATCAGCGACAAGGGCCGCACGTTCAACCAGTCGCTCATCCACGCCATCGAGACCGGGTTCCTCGTGGACCTGGCCGACTGCATGGTGGAGGGCGCGATCGCCCGCACCGAGAGCCGCGGCGCGCACTCGCGCACCGACTTCCCGGAGCGCGACGACGAGAAATGGATGAAGCACTCGCTCTCGTACCTTGAGGATGGCAAGGTGAGGCTGGACTACTCCGAAGTCACCATGACCAAGTTCGAGCCCCAGGTGAGGACCTACTGATGCCGCAGACCACCTTCGACATCTTCCGCTACCAGCCGGACTTCGCCGACGAGTCGTACCGCCAGTCGTACGCGCTCGACCACGAGCCCGAGCTGACGATCCTGGACGCCGTTCTGCGCCTGCAGAACGAGCAGGACGGCACGCTGGCGGTGCGCTACTCGTGCCGCAGCGCCATCTGCGGGTCGTGCGCGTGCCGGGTCAACGGCAAGACGGTCCTGGCGTGTATGACGCAGGTGGAGGACGTCAAGAAGGAGTTCGGCTCCGACACCGTGCAGGTGGACCCGATCGGCAACTTCGCGCCGATCAAGGACCTCGTCGTCGACATGGACCCGTTCTGGGAGAAGTTCAAGTCGGTCAAGCCGTTCCTGGTGCCCGACGGGCCGGCCCCCGAGAAGGAGCGCATCGTCTCGAAGGAGGCGATGCAGAAGATCTACAACGAGAGCAAGTGCATCCTCTGCGCGGCCTGCTACAGCGAGTGCAACTCGTTCGCCGCCGACGAGGAGTTCGTCGGGCCCGCCGCGTTCGTGTGGGGCTACCGCTTCGCCGGCGACGAGCGCGACGGCCAGCGCAAGGCCCGCGCCAAGCTCTACTCCGGCCAGCACGGTGTGTGGGACTGCACCCGCTGCATGTACTGCAACGAGCGCTGCCCCAAGGGCGTGGACCCCCGCGACGCCATCGAGAAGCTGGGCGGCATCGCGTTCAACGAGGGCATCAGCTGGGCCGACTCCGGGGCCCGCCACGCTAAGGCGTTCCTCATCTCCGTCCGCACGGGCGGAAAGCTCAACGAGACACTCCTGGTGCCGTTCACGGCACCGATCCAGTCCCAGATGGACATGCCGTTCGCGCTGCGGATGCTGCGCAAGGGCAAGGCCCCGTCGCCGATCCCCCACAGGGTCAAGAAGCGCAGCGAGGTCAACAAGCTCATGAAGAACGTCAAGGAGACCATCTAGCCATGGCCCAGAAGTTCGCTTACTACCCTGGCTGCGTCGCCGAGTTCTCGTCCAAGGAGCTCAACGCCACAACGAAGGCCCTGGCCCCGATGCTCGACATCGAGCTGCTGCCGATGCCCGCCGCCACGTGCTGCGGCGCCGGCGACATCGCCGAGGCCAAGCCGAACCTCTACCTGACGCTCAACGTCCGCATCCTCTCGCAGGCTGAGGAGATGGGCGCGGACGTCATGACGATCTGCAACGTCTGCACGCTCAACCTGCGGCGGGCCAACAAGATCGTGAAGGACGACCCCCGCATCCTCGAGGCGGTCAACGAGGAGCTGATCAAGGCGGGCGCGCGCCCGTACGAGGGCACGCGCGAGGTCACCCACCTGCTGTGGTTCCTCGCCACCGAGGAGGGCCTTTCCCTGCTCGAGAAGCAGGGACCCAAGGGCCTCAACGGCCTGCGCGTCGCGCCGTACTACGGCTGCCAGTTGCTGCGCCCGTCGTCCGTGATGGGCTTCGAGGACCCCGACCGACCCCAGTCGCTGGAGCGCCTGATCCGCGCCCTCGGGGGCGAGGTCGCCGACTACGAGGCCAAGTCGCGCTGCTGCGGCTTCCCCATCATCCTGGCCCGCGAGGCCGTGGCCCTGAAGGAGTCGCACGTCGCCCTGTCGCAGGCCCGCGACGCCGGCGCCGACTGCATGGTGACGCCCTGCCCGCTGTGTCACCTGGCCATGGACGCGTACCAGAGCAAGGCCGAGGCCGCCAACGACGCCGAGTACAACATGCCGGTGCTGCACCTGCCGCAGCTCATCGGCATGGCGCTGGGGATGGACCAGTCGATCCTGCAGTTCAAGCGCCACATGGTGTCGATGGACAACGTGGTGGAGATCGTCGGCGCCTGACACCGGCGGCGCCGCCCACGCGCATCGCTCGGGCCGCCCTGTGGGCGGCCCGAGGCGTTTGTGGAGCCGCCGGTCGACTGCTCCCCGGCCATGTTTGGCATCATGTGCCGGTGAGCAGACTCAAGCCGCTGTGCGCGGACACGAGAAGCTCGGGCCCGTCGTGCTGCACCGACTGCGTGTTCTGGCAGCACCGCTCGCGCGCCCTCGATCCCGACCTCAAGCGGCGCTGGGCCGCCACCACCGAGGTGACGTTCGGGCCATGGGGCTGCATCCTCGACGAGGACGGCGTGTTCCGCGGCCTCATCCAGTACGGCCCGGCGCCGGTGTTCGGCCGCGCCCGCACGCTGCCGGCGGGCCCGCCGTCGCGCGACGCGGCCCTCATCACGTGCGCCTACGTGCGGGGCGATGACCTCAGCGGCACGTGCGAGCGCCTGCTGCTGGAGGCCCTCGCCGACCTCAAAGCGCGGGGCGCCGTCGCCGCCGAGGCGTTCGCGCTGGGCTTTCCGGACGACGTCGCGGCCGACGTCCGGTCGCGGGAGCATCACACGCTGTTCGACCGCGATCAGCTGGAACGCCTCGGCTTTCAACCGGTACGCTCGGCCGGCCAGGTGACGCTCATGCGGCTTCCGCTGGGCGGCCTGGAGCCGTCCGCGTTGCCGTCCCTGGCGGCGCGGCTCTCCCGGCCGCTGCGTAACCTGCAGGTGTCGTTCCCGGCTCCGGCCACCCTCCGCGCGGACGCATGAGCGCGCCGGTGCGGCACTGGACCGCGTGGTGCGTGGCGCTGGTGGCCGCCGCGCTCGCGTTCTGCGCCCCGGCGGCCGCCCTGACGAGGGACGACGCCGACGCCGTCGCGGCCCTGCGCACGGGCGACGTGTTCGTCTCCAGCCGCGAGCTGGGCCCCGAGGTGGCGAGCACCATCGCCCAGCGGCTGCAGGAGAAGGTCGACGCGATGCGCGCCAACGGGTACGAGGTCAAGATGGCGATCGTGTCGCCGCTGAACGGCGACGGCGCGTTCGGCTACGCACGCCGCCTGCGCACACGCCTGCACTTCCCGGGGACGCTGGTGGTGACAACCCTCAACGGACCCGTCGGTGCCGCCGGTGAGCGGCCCCCGAACGCGTTGCGCGCCGCGTTCCAGGCCGACCGCGTCAACGCGCTGGGCAGCGCCACCGAACGCCTGTCGCGGGCGGCCGAGATCGCCGTCCCCGCGCCGCCGCCGCCGCCCAGCGGATGGCGGGGCCTGGTGGCGTTCATCGCGCTGGCCCTGCTTGGAGCCGCGGCCGCCGTCGGCTGGGGACTGCACCGCGAACAGCGCCGCCACCGCGGGGTGGCCGACCAGGACCGCGGGACCCTGGTGCTGGGCCTCGACGCACTCCAGGCGCGCCTGGCGGCGCTCGACGCGCGTCACCCGTCGCCCCCGGCGGAGGCGGGTGACGACCTGGCCGAGGCCCGCGCCCATCACAGCACGGGGCGCGCCGCCGCCCAGCAGTCGGGCCACGCGTTCGATCACACGGCCGGCTTCACCGCGCTGTTCTCCGGCCTGAGGGCTGCGGCGCGGGCGGCCGATGCCCTGGGCGACCCCTTCCCCGTCGACCGGCCGCTTGAGGGGCTCTGCAGCGCCGACCCCGCCCACGGGCTGGCCACCGAGGTGGCGCGCCTGGCGGACGGGGAGTCGCGCGTGCCGGTGTGCGCGGCGTGCCACGACGCCGCCCGCGCCGGCCGCCCGCCGCGGCGGCGCATGCTGCCCGGCGTCGACGGCCCCGTGCCGATCGACGAGGCCCACCTATGGCCGGCGGCCTCGCCCGACACCCCGGGGGAGGCGCTCACCCGCTGAGCGGCGCGGCTACAGCCAGCCGTTGGTGACGAGCGACTCCGCGATCTGCACGGCGTTCAGGGCAGCACCCTTGCGCAGATTGTCGCTCGAGAACCAGAGGGCGAGGCCCTGGGGGTGCGACAGGTCCTTGCGGATGCGGCCCACCAGGACCTCGTCGCGCCCGGTCGCGTCGCGCGGCAGCGGGTAGACGTTCGCGCCGGGCTCGTCGCGCAGCGCGACGCCGGGCGCCGCCATCAGCAGCGTGCGGGCATGGTCGGCCGACAGCGGTTCGGTGGTCTCGATCTGCACCGACGCGCTGTGCGAGTTGAGCACCGGCACCCGCACGCACGTGGCGCTGACGGCCAGGTTCGCGAGCCCCAGCATCTTGCGGGTCTCGGCGATGACCTTCCGCTCCTCCCCCGTGTAGCCCGTCTCGTCGAAGGTGTCGATGTGCGGCAGCACGTTGAACGCGATGGGGTGGGGATAGACCTCGGGCTCGGGCTCGTCGCCGGCCAGGTAGCCGCGCGTCTCCTGGGTGAGTTCGTCCACGGCGGCCACGCCGGTTCCGCTGACGGCCTGGTAGCTGGAGATGATCACGCGCTCCAGGCCGACGGCGTCGGCGATGGGCTTCAGCATCACGACGAGGGGCGCGGCGACGCAGTTGGGGTTCGCGATGATGCCCTGGTGGTCGCGGATGGCCGTCTCGTTGACCTCGGGGACGACCAGCGGCACGTCGGGGTCCATGCGGTACGCCGACGAGTTGTCGATCACCACCGCGCCGGCCTCGACGGCCGCGGGGGCGAACTCGCGGGAACGCGCCCCGCCCGCCGAGAACAGCGCGACGTCGACGCCCTCGAAGCTGGTGCTCGACAGCTCCTTCACCGGGTACTCGCGCCCCAGGTACTCCACCGCTTTCCCGGCGCTGCGTGCGCTGGCGAGCGGCCGGATCTCCGTGACGGGGAAGCCCCGTTCCTCCAGCACCCTCAGCATGGTGGACCCAACGGCGCCGGTGGCGCCCACGACGGCGACGTTAAACATTGGCCCTCCTGGCGGCCTCGGAGGTGAGGTCGAACGCGTCGTGCAGGGCGCGCACGGCCCGCTCGACGTCGCGGCGATTGATGACCACGCTGACGCGGATGGTGGACGTGTCGATCATGTCGATGTTGATGTTCTCGGCCGCGAGGACGCGGAACATCTTGGCCGCCACGCCCGGGTTGGACTTCATGCCCGCCCCCACGAGCGTGACCTTGCCCATCTGGTCGTCGGTCAGGACATCCTCGAACTTCAGCTGGTCGCGGACCGACTCGAGCGCGTCCTTCGCGCGGCCCAGTTCGGCCAGGGGCACGGTGAACGACAGGTCCGTGTGCCCGTGCAGGCCCGTGTTCTGCAGGATCGTGTCCACGTTGATGAGGTTGTCGGCGAGCGCGGTGAAGATGGCCGCGGCGATACCGGGCTGGTCGCGCACACCGGTGACCGTGAGCTTGGCCTCGTCGCTTCGGTGCGCGATGCCGGAAACGATGGCCTGCTCCATGTCGGGCGTCTCCTTGATGATCCACGTGCCCTCGTTCGGGAGGAACGACGAGCGGGCGTGCAGTGGTACGTCGTAGTTGCGGGCGAACTCGACCGCCCGGAGGGCCAGGACCTTCGAGCCCATCGCGGCCATCTCGAGCATCTCCTCGTGCGTGATGCGCAGCAGCTTCACGGCGGCGGGCTCGATGCGCGGGTCGGCAGTGAACACGCCGGTGACGTCCGAGTGGATCTCGCAGACGTCCGCGTGCAGGGCCGCAGCCAGGGCGACGGCCGTGGTGTCGCTGCCGCCGCGCCCCAGCGTGGTCACGTTCTTGTCGAGCTTGGACATCCCCTGGAATCCGGCGACCAGCACGATGTGACCATCGGCGAGCGAATCCTGCAGCCGGTGGGGCTCGATCTCGAGGATCTGGGCCTTCGTGTGGGACGCGTCCGTGAAGATGCCGGCCTGTGACCCCGTGAACGACTCGGCCTTGTGCCCCAGGTCGTGCAGCGCCATGGCCATCAGGGCGCACGAGATGCGCTCGCCGGTGGACAGCAGCATGTCCATCTCGCGGGGATCGGGCCGCTCGCTGATCTCCATCGCGTCGGCCACGAGGCCGTCCGTGGTCTTGCCGCGGGCGGACACGACCGCCACCACGTCGTCGCCGGATTCGCGCGCGTCAGCGATGCGGCGCGCGACGTTGCGAATCTTCTCGGCGTCGGCGACCGAGCTGCCGCCGAACTTCATCACGCGCAGGGCGATGTCACGACTCCTTCGAGCGGGTGGGGGCCAGCCATGCAGTCTAGACGGGTCCGGAGGCGCGCGCCGCGGCCCCGTTCGGACTGACCACTACCGGCCGTCGTGCGCCCGCGGCCCCGGACGGTGCCGGGGAGCGCGGTCGGGCTCCATGCCCAGCGGGCGCCCGCCGATGCGGGCCACGCCGATGCGCCGGCGGTCGGCCTCGGGCAGGTCGCCGATGATCTCGACGATGGAGTGGCGGTCGTGGATGTCGATGCGCCCCACCGCCTTGCCGTCGAGCCGCCCCGCACCGGTGATGGCACCCACGATGTTGGCCGGACGGGCGCCGTTGCGGTGGCCGACGCCGAGGCGGTAGGCCGTGCCGCGCGTCCTGTCGCGGCGCGACGGGCGCTCGTCGCCGCCCCGCGGACGGTCACGGTCGCGGCGAGCCGGGCGGTCCGGCGCGGGCGGCGGTGGCGGCGGCGCCGTCCACGTGCCGTCGTCGCCCGCCGCGTGGGCGAGGAGCGCCGCCGCGAGGTCCGCGACGTCGATACCGCTCTCCTCCGCGTGGCGGGCCAGCGCGTCGCGGTACGCGTCCGCCCGGGGCCGGGCGAGCCGCTCGCCGAGGCCGTCCAGCGCGCGCCGGGCGCGCAGCGCGTACACGTCGCCCTGCGCGGGGGGCGCGATCTCCTCGAGCCGGCCGCCGGTCTGGCGCTCGAGGCCGCGCACCATGTGTCGTTCGCGGGGAGCGAGGAACGTCAGCGCCCGTCCCGTGCGGTCGGCCCGGCCCGTGCGGCCGATGCGGTGCACGTACGTCTCGGCGTCCTGCGGCGCGTCGAAGTTCACCACCAGGTCGATGCGGTCCACGTCCAGGCCGCGGGCCGCCACGTCGGTGGCCACCAGCACGTCGACGGCGCCCTCGCGCAGGCGCCGCACGATGCGCTCGCGGTCGGCCTGGGGAACGTCGCCGTTCAGTACGGCGGCCCGGATGCCGCGGGGCACCAGGGCGGCCGCCACGTCGTCGCACGCCGACTTGGTGCGCACGAACACGATGGTGGCGTCCGCGTCGGAGGCCTCCAGCGTGCGGGCCAGCGCGTCGGCGCGCTCGCGGAACGGCACCACGGCGTAGGCCTGCGCGATGGACCCGGCCGCGGTCGCGCTGCCCTCCACCGTGACGTCCACGGGGTCGGTGAGGTGCTGCTGCGCCACCCGGCGGATCGCGGCCGGCATCGTGGCCGAGAACAGGGCGGTCTGGCGGGCGGCGGGTGCGCTCGACAGGATCGTGTCGACGTCCTCGGCGAAGCCCATCCGCAGCATCTCGTCGGCTTCGTCGAGCACGACGAACCGCACGTCGTCGAGGACCAGCGTGCCGCGGCCGAGGTGGTCCATGATGCGCCCCGGCGTGCCCACCACGATCTGCGCGCCGTCGGCCAGCGCCTTGCGCTGCGCCCAGAACGGCGCGCCGCCGTAGACGGCCACGACGTCGACCTGGTGGAGCGGGTGGGCGAACGTCTGCAGCGCCTCGGCCACCTGCACGGCCAGCTCGCGGGTGGGGGCCAGCACCAGTGCCTGGGGGGTCCGCACGGCGGGGTCGACCGCGTTGACCAGCGGCAGGCCGAACGCCGCGGTCTTGCCCGTCCCGGTGCGCGCCACACCCGTGACGTCGCGACCTGACAGGAGGGCCGGGATGGCCGCCGCCTGGATCTGGGTGGGCTCGGCGAAGCCCAGGGCCTCGACGGCATGGACGAGGGCCTGCGGCAGGCCGAGCTGATCGAAGCCGCGCGCGGGGGCGGCGGAGGTCATCGCGGTCATTGATGTCACCTGCGGTGGTGGGGAACGACGGAGAACGCCGGCACGGCGCGCTTTGCGCCGCGTCAAGTCGCCCTCGCCCCGAACCTCGCACCTGCAGGAGCCGCCGCGACCGAACTCTTCCGGAAGTCGGCACACGGTAGCGCGTTCCGGGGGCGCCGCGCCGGATGCGGTCGTTACGTCAGCTCGCGGCGGCCCAGCAGGGCCCGGCCCAGTGTCAGCTCGTCGGCGTGCTCCAGGTCGGCCCCGACCGGCAGGCCCGACGCGAGCCGCGTGATGCGCACCCGTCCCCGCAGCGCGTCGGCCAGGTACAGCGCGGTGGCCTCGCCGTTCATGGTGGGGTTGGTGGCGATGACGACCTCGGCGATGCCGTCGGTGTCGACGCGGCGCAGCAGCTCGTCGATGTGCAGATCACCCGCGTCGACGCCGTCGATGGGCGACAGCGCGCCACCCAACACGTGGTAATAGCCCCGGTACTCGGCGGTCCGCTCGATGGGCAGGATGGCCGAGGGCTCCTCGACCACGCAGACCAGCGTGGGGTCGCGGCGGTTGTCGGCGCAGATGGGGCACAGCTCGTCCTCGGCGAACGAGAAGCAGCGCGGGCACTCGTGGATGCGCTCCGCGAGGCCCGTGAGCGCCGCCGCCAGGGCCAGCGGCCGCTCGGTCGGCTGGCGCAGCAAGTGGAACGCCAGCCGCTGCGCGCTGCGCGCCCCGATGCCCGGCAGCCTGCCGAGCTCGGCTACCAGGCGCTCTAGCGACGGGGTGAGGATGGCCCTACAGGCCCGGGATGCCGAGGCCGGACAGGCCGCCCGTGATGGCGCCGATGCGCTTCTGGGCCAGGTCCTGTGCCTGGCGCATCGCCTCGTTGACCGCCGCGACGATGGTGTCCTCGAGCATCTCGACGTCGTCGGGGTCGACGACCTCGGGCTTCAGCTTCACGGACATCAGCTCGAGGCCGCCGCTGACCGTCGCCGTCACGGCGCCGCCGCCCGCGCTGGCCGAGACGGTCTCGTCCTGCAGCTCGGTCTGAACCCGCGCCATGTCCTCCTGCATCTTCTGCATCTGCTTCATCATCTTCTGGGGGTTCATGCCCATTGGTCAGCTCCTTTATGAGGCCGGGGGGGCCGGGTCTTCGGGGGTGGCGTCGAACGTGGCGATGAGCTCCTGGCGCAGCGTATCCAGGTCGAGCGGCGTCTCCTGGGCGGCGGGAGGCGGTGGGGCGGCGGCGCGCACGTCGGTGGTCAGGCGCACCTCGCGGCCGAACAGGCGTGACAGGGCCCCCTCCACGCTCAGGCGGTGGTCGGGGCGGCCCAGCATGCTGGACCCCACGCTGCTGACACCCAGCGTGATCCGCCCGTCGGCGACGTCGCCGATGGTCGCCTCCTCCACGAAGCTCACCAGGTGGGGGGCGTCGTCGCGGAGCATCGCCACCAGCTGGGGCCACAGGCGGTGGGCGTGCTCGGCGTCCATCACGACCGTGCCGGGGACGGCGGGCTCCGGGGGCGCGGCCGCCTCGGCCGCGGCCACCTCCTCGGGTGCGGCCTCGTGGTCGGGCACCGGTTCGTCGTCGGGCAGGGGTTCCGGGTGCGGCGGCATCTGGGGGTCCACGCGGTGGGGCTGGGCCGCGGCGGGGGCGGGCGGCGCGGCGGGCGCCGGGGGTTGCGCGGATGGCGGCGGGTCCTGCGGGGGCGCCGCCGGGGGGCCCGGGTCCGGGCGCGGCGTGGCGGCCTGGGGCGGCACCGACGCGGCGGCGGGCGGGCCCGACGCGACGTCGAGCTCCGGCCGGGCCAGCTTGGCCAGCACCAGTTCCAGCTGCAGGCGGGGATCGGCGCCGCCGTGGCGGATGCGCAGCTGCGCGTCGGCCATCAGGTCGAGGCCCCGTACCGTCAGCCACCAGGGCAGGCGGTTGGCCTGCTCCTGCAGGCGGGTCAGTTCGTCGGGGCCGTACGCCCATTCGTCGCGCGCCCCGGCGCCCTGCTGCAGCAGGCACGCGAACCGCAGGTGGCTGACCAGTTCACGCAGCAGCTGCTCGGGGTCGGCGCCGCCGTCCAGCACCTCCTCCAGCAGCGTGAACGCGGCCGCCGCGTCGCCCGCGCTGACGACGTCGGCCAGTTCGAACAGCGTCTCGCGCGCCACCGAGCCCGACAGCTCGCGCACCTGTTCGATGCCGACGTCGCCGTCGCTGTAGGCCGCGATCTGGTCCAGCAGGCCAAGGGCGTCGCGGTACGACCCGTCGGCGGCCCGCGCCAGCGCCTCGAGGGCCGCCTCGGACGCGCGGATGCCCTCAGCTGCGGCCACGCGGTGCAGCACCCGCGTGAGACCCGGGATGCCGGGTTTGCGCAGGACGAAGTGCTGGACGCGCGAGCGGATGGTCGGCAGAAGGTCCCAGGGGTGCGTCGTGCACAGGATCACGATGAGGTGGGGCGGAGGTTCCTCCAGCGTCTTCAGCAACGCGCTGGACGCCCCGTCCTGGATCTGGTGGGCCTCGTCCATGATCGTGACGCGGTACCTCGACGCGACCGGGGCGTAGCGGACGGTCTCGAGCCAGTCGCGCATCTCGTCGATGCGGCGGGCGCTGGAGGCGGCGTCGACCTCCACCACGTCGAGCCAGTCGTCGTGCCCGGTGCGAAGGCACGAGTCGCACGTGCCGCACGGCGTGGGCGTGGGGGCGGGGAATGACTGGCAGTTGAGGCAGCGGGCCAGGATGCGCGCCGTCGTCGTCTTGCCGGTGCCGCGTGGCCCGGAGAACAGGTACCCGCGGGCCGGGCGGCCCGCCGCGAGCGCGTTGCCCAGCGCCCGCGCGACGTGTTCCTGGCCGACCATGTCCTCGAAGCGGGCGGGCCGGTACCGGTTGTAGAGGCTGGCGCCCTGGTCGCCGGGGGTCAGTGCGCACCCCCCGGCGCCGGCGCGAAGCAGGTGGCCGTGCACCCATCGTTGTGACGTCCAACCCGGGCGGTACTCGCGCCGCCGGCTCCGGCAAGGTGACCCCACTGCGCATGGGCGGGTCCGCTTAAGGCTGCTTCCTTCCGGACCTGACCTGGTTCGCAGTCGCCCATCGAATGGGACCTTCCCATCAACACCACGTGTCGCGAGCCCATACACCGGACGAAAGCGCCCCGAGGATGGGGGTTGTGCCCCGCGTGAGCGGATTTCGGGTACAGGGAACCGCTAGCTCCCCGCCTAGCACGACCACCGGGGCAGGATAGAGGAACGCGGCCCCCGGTGCGAGGCGGCGCGTCAGCGATCGCGACGGACGCGCGGCGATACGCGCTCGCCGTGGCGTTTGACCGCGACGGCGCCGAACACGGCGGCCACGCCGCACCCGATCATCGCCATGGTCACGGCGAGGTAGATGAGGCCGCGCACGCCGGAGTCCTGCCCCAGCACGCTCATGACGCCCCACATCACCATGCCCCACAGCGCCCCGATGACGGCGCCCAGCGCGATGATGACGAAGCGGTTCCCGCGCCAGGCCGACGTCTGCTTCTCGTTCGCCACGGGGCTCCAGGAAGGGGACGATGATGGGCAGTACTGGGATTGAACCAGTGACCTCTCGCGTGTGAGGCGAGCGCTCTCCCGCTGAGCTAACTGCCCGGGAGGAAGGGAAGACTAGCATCCCGTGCGCCCCGGTCCGCGCCGGGATCCGGATGCCGGTGCGCGGCGGCGCCGCACGCCGGCGCCGCCCAGGAGGCGG